>JAPOYQ010000646.1 GCA_026706505.1 Gemmatimonadota bacterium | reverse complement strand
AGATCCCCCAAGGACAGGCCATTGAATACTCCGGCGAGGGTACGCTCAAGGAAATCCTCGTCCAAGAGAACAAGGAACTGTTAAAGCAATACATTGCCGCCCGCACTGGCGACGAGCACGTGGACTTCCACACCCAACTCACCAGCGAGGCGGAAGTCGAACTCATTCCCTGGGATGCGGACGAGGCCGCCTGGATCTATCGCCACAGCATGTCGCACGTGTTGGCGCAGGCCGTACTGCGCCTCTTCCCGGACGCACAACTGGCCATCGGCCCAGCCATTGACGACGGCTTCTACTACGACTTCGACGTGGCCGAGCCTTTTACGCCCGAAGACTTGCAGAAGATCGAACGCGAGATGAAGCGGGTCGTCAAGCAAAACCACAAATTCGAGCGGATCGATGTGGCGCGCCAAGAAGCAGAAGAAATGGTCGCCAACGCTCCCTACAAACAGGAGATCCTCGCCGACTTGGAAGAAGGCCAGACCTTGTCCTTTTACAAAGACGGCGAATTCGTCGACCTGTGTCGAGGGCCGCACATGCTCGGCACCGGACAAGTCAAACACTTCAAGCTTCTGAGCGTAGCCGGGGCCTATTGGCGCGGCGACGAGAGCCGCAAGATGTTGCAGCGGATCTACGGCACGGCCTTTGCCACTCGCGAGGCCCTCGACCACCATCTGGCGATGCTGGAGGAGGCCAAAAAGCGCGACCACCGCACGCTGGGCAAACAACTAGAGCTGTTCACCTTTGACGACGAAGTGGGCCCGGGGTTGCCCCTGTGGCTTCCCAAGGGAGCGGTGCTCATCGACGAGCTGGAGGACTTGGCCCGCAAAACCGAGCACGAGGCCGGCTATCAGCGCGTGCGCACGCCGCACATCTGCAAGGAGTCCATATATCTGCGCAGCGGCCACTTGCCGTACTACGCCGAGTCCATGTTCCCACCCATGGAGTTGGAGGGGGTCAAGTACTATCTCAAACCCATGAACTGCCCCCACCACCACAAAATTTTCGCCGCTGCCCCGCGCTCGTATCGCGACTTGCCTTTGCGTCTGGCCGAGTATGGCACGTGCTATCGCTACGAGCAGTCGGGCGAGTTGTTCGGCTTGATGCGAGTGCGCTCATTGCAGATGAACGACGCTCACATCTACTGCACGCTCGACCAATTCGAGGAGGAATTCCTCGCCGTCTGCCAGATGTACCTGCGCTACTTCGAGCTGTTCGGCTTGGAGAATTACCTGATGCGCTTGAGCACCCACGCGCCCTCGGGCCTAGGGGCCAAGTACGTCGATGACCCCGAGCGGTGGCTCCGCACCGAGGACATGGTGCGCGGTGCCATGGCGCGAGGCGGGATCAACTACGAAGAGGTGCCCGACGAGGCCGCCTTCTACGGCCCCAAGATCGACGTCGAGGTTTGGAGCGCCATCGGGCGGCAGTTTACAATCGCCACCAACCAGGTCGATTTCGCCGTGCCCGGCCGCTTCGGCTTGACGTACACCAACGCGGCGGGCGAAGAGGAGACGCCCATCTGCATCCACCGCGCGCCGCTGGGCACGCACGAGCGCTTTATCGGCTTCTTGATCGAACACTACGCCGGTGCGTTCCCAGTGTGGCTGGCACCCGTGCAAGCGGTCGTTTTACCCATTGCCGAGCGCCACGCCGAGTACGGGACCCAACTCCATCAGCAGCTTCTCGCCGCTGGAATCCGGGCCGAACTCGACGCGGCCAGCGAGACCCTCAACAAGCGCATCCGCCAAGCGCAGACGCAGAAGGTGCCCTATATGCTAATCGCCGGAGACCGCGAAATCGAAGAGGGCAAAGTGGCGATCCGGCAGCGATCCGGCGCACAGCTCGACCCTCTCCCGCTAGCCGAGGCCGTCGAGATGATTAGCGCTGAGATTAGTGACTAGCGGCCATGTTCCGCCGTATCCGCTACATCGCCGAGGTCTTCTGGCAATTTCGCTACTACCTCCTTTGCACGGGGCTGGCGCTGACCTTTTGGGACACCGCGCTGATCAAGCCATTCCGCTTCTTCGTGGTGCTAGTCCACGAGGTCAACCATGCGGCAGCGGCCCTGATCACCGGCGGCGAGGTCCTCGAAATCCGCACTCATTGGAACGAGTCCGGGCACACCCTGACAAAGGGTGGTTTTTTCCCGCTGATTAGCGCGGCGGGCTACGTGGGGTCGGCGCTGTGGGGAGCATTGCTGATGGACACCTCGCTTGATCCGCAGGCGCAGCGTTT
>JAPOYQ010000861.1:579-2240 GCA_026706505.1 Gemmatimonadota bacterium | reverse complement strand
CGGTCTCGCCTAGCACCAGCACGGTCATCGCCGTCTCGGCGACGCGCACGGTCTGCTCCATCACTTGGCGCATCGCCCAACTCTGGCTGTGCACCACGTGGTCGGTAGCTCGCAGGACGTTTTCAAAAGCGTGGATGCGTTCGGTTTTGGCGTCGGGAAGGACCTGAATCTCTAAGCTAGCCACCTCCGACAGTAAGCCATCGCGGTCCATCGTCCGCACCTCAAAGCAATACTCGCCTATCGGCAGGGCGTTGTACACCGCCTCATCAGCCAAAGCAAACTCGCTCCACTGTTCCGCCGGACCGTAGCCTAACAGCCGGTGGCTGTAGCGCATCTGCCCAGCACCCGTGCGGAAGCTGATGCCCTGGAAGTGAATGCGGATCTCAGGCGTGCTCTCGGGACAAGACACGACTTCGGGCGCGGCTAGGAGGGTGCCAGCCATCACCTCGCGGATGACCAAGCGCGGCGGTGTGCGTCCCGGTTGGTAGGCGACCAGTCCTGCCCGCGTGCCAAACCACAGCCGCCCGCGCCGGTCGCACAGGACGGCTTCGACCTTGTTTTCGAGGGCAGATGGCCCCAAGCGGATGCTCTGGAAGGTCGCGCCATCGTAGCGGAGGACGCCGCCACCGCTAGTGCCCATCCAAATATGGCCCTCTGGGTCGGCCGTCAGCGCCAAGATGCCATTGGCTGACAGTCCAAACTGTTCGGCGGTAAAGTGGCGCACCTCCCGCGATGAGAGATCAAGGGTGAAAAGCCCCTTAGCCGTGCCTATCCACAGGGTGTTTTGGTACTCCCATAAGATGTTGACATAGGCGATGGACTCCGCTTCGGCCATATCCGCTGGGCGCAAGTGCCCATCCTCGTAACAGTAAAGTGCCGGTACTTCTCCGTATAAACCCATCCAGAGTACACCGTCTTGGTCTTGCAGCAGCGATCCGATCCAGAATACCCTGTCTTGATCTTGCAGTAAGGTGCCACATTCATCAAGGAGAATAAAGCGATTTTCCTCTATCCAGCCGAAGCGGCCGGTGGACGTACCGACCCAGATACGCCCTTGTCCATCTCCGCATAGCCCAGTGATTGTTTCTGAATGGGTCTCTTCGGCCACCGGGATCGCTTGTGGCGTTTGGCCCTCCCACTTGTACACCTTGCCCGTATCCCCGCTACTCCAGATATGTCCCTGGCCATCCACCACCATCGCCCAGACGGTTTCCCTCGTCTTTCCGGACGGACTTGCCCTTCTTCCATATAGGCCATGCCCCCCATCGTGCCAATCCACATCCGACCTTCGTGGTCTTCTCCCAAGTGGCGAACCTCTCGGTCGGGCAGGCCATCGGCTGCCGTGTAGCGATGGATGCTAGTCGGGTCACAAAAAATCAGTCCACCTCCCCAAAGCCCGATCCAGATATTGCCCTCGCGGTCCTCGTAGGTCAGACGCGTAGCCGAAAAATCAATATCCAGCAAGGAAGCAGAAAAGGGATGCCACGCCTGCCCGTCGTATACCATCACGCCGCAGTGGGTCAGCCAGAGCCAGCCCCTCTCGTCAACCCGCACGTGCCGCGTCCCGCTCTGCGCCACTCCTTCGTTGCCCTTACCCACATTAATGCACGCAACCTGTTGGTCCCGTGGATCGTAGCGGCCGATCAAGACTTTGCTACCTG
>JAPOYQ010000861.1:0-569 GCA_026706505.1 Gemmatimonadota bacterium | reverse complement strand
CGAGGGCGATCCACAGATGGCCGGAGGAGTCTTGGGCAAATTTCCAAGGCCAATGGCCCGCCTCCTCACCGATACCCATATACCGCCCATCCAAGCTAATGACGCCTTGACCCACCGTCGCGGTCGCGAGCCAAGTAGTACCACCCGCGTCGGTCGCCATATCGTACACTCGCCCTAACGGTTGGCCGCCAACTTCGGTTATGCTCCTTATGCAGCGGCCCTCGGCAAACCAAGCCACGCCCGCGCCGGTCAACGCCAAAATCGAGCCGTCCGGCTGAGCTTGCAGGCCCACAATCTCGTTGGAAGGCAAGCCGTGCTCAGTGGTATACACCTGAAAATCGCGCCCGTCATACGCAGCAATCCCTCCGCCGAACGTGCCGAACAAAAGCCGACCGTCCGCGTCTTCGGCAATGGCCATGACCGTCAGATTGGGCAGACCATCCTTGAGGCTAAACGTATCGAACCGGGCGCTGTCGAACCGACTGACGCCCCCGTCGGCCGTGGCGATCCAGAGAAAGCCCTGGCGATCTTGGTAGATGTCTTCCACGTGCATCCCAGCCAGCCCATCA
>JAPOYQ010000564.1:11976-21838 GCA_026706505.1 Gemmatimonadota bacterium | reverse complement strand
ATCGCGAATTGGGCTTTAGAGCCTTCAAACTGCCCTGCCAGTACGGCCCGGCCGACGGCCTGTGGGGTCTGGACCAAAACGAGCGGCGAGTTGCCGAAGTCCGCGAGTTGATCGGCGACGATTGCGAACTCATGCTCGACTGCTACATGGCCTTTGACGTCGAATACAGCGTCCGCCTAGCCGAGCGCCTCAGACCCTACAAGTTGCGCTGGCTGGAGGAGTGCCTGATCCCCGAAGACGTCAAAAGCCACATCAAACTCAAAGAGTGCCTGCCCTGGCAAACGCTGGCCAGCGGCGAGCACTTCTACACGCACTACCCCTACCAACAGATGATCGAGCACCGCGCCCTCGACGTGCTGCAACCCGATATCCACTGGGTCGGCGGGCTGACCGCCTGTATCAAAATTTGCCACATGGCCGAGGCCGCCGGCCTCGAAGTCTGCCTCCACGGCGGCGGGCGCGACCCCTATGGCCAGCACTTGACCTGGACAATGCCCAACACGCCCTGGGGCGAATACTACATCGGCTCGGATCCGGGAATCCCACTGGAGGAAGTAGCCGAGCCAGGGGCACTGGTGCCCAAAGACAGCTATCTGGAATTTGTGCCGGGCGGACCGGGTTTCGACTTGGGGATTGAGGAGGATTGGTTGGTGCCATTCGGGTCATAGACCGCTTGTCCAGACGACCGATTTTGCGTATTTATCTTAACTGATCGTCTTCTCCCATGAGTCCTGCCCATGCGCCGCATCCTTGCTATACTCTTCCCGCTTCTCCTGCCCAGCGTTCTGCCGGCGCAAATAAGCACCTGGCAGCTCGGCGGCAGCGACGGCCTCTCATGGTCGGAGAGTGATTCGGTGCGCATCTTCATCGACTTCGATTCCGTCCCCGGGGCCATCCAGCCCATCTACCTGACTTCTGCCCAAACCGTCTTTTCTCACCTCGACAACTGGTCCCCGTGGAAATTTCCCCGCGAGATGGGCTATGTCGATGGCCAGCGGCCCCGAGCTTGGAAGCACGGCTTAGGAGACTCGCGAACCGTACACAATGCCACGTACCTAATCGATGGCGACAGCACCACCTACAACCCCCCGTCTTCGGACCTGCGGAACTTCGACTGGTTTACCTTTGACGTGGCGGTGCCCGTCCCGGCCACCCGCTTCGGCTTTTTCACGCCACCGCGTGGGTTCCGCTCAGATGGCACTCCACTGGCCGACGATGCGGTGCCCGCCTTTGAAGTGAGCGTTGCCACCGAAGCCGATCCCGCATGGCATGGTCACAACAGCTACGCGCGCATCGGGCCGCTTATCGCCGACGTCGCCGAAAACCTGTCTCCCACCGTGCGAATCGACCTGCCCCGCCAATATGTCCGCTTCATCCGCTGGAGGCGCAACGAGTCCGTACTCGATCCGACCTTGGTCGTCCAAGAGAACTCGCTGTCGGGTCAAGCGCGGCCAGGCACCATCGGCGACTTTGAACTCTACGCCCGTGGAGTTCCGCAGCGCGTGCTATATCTATCCAACATCATTGATCTAGGCGCGGAAGTGAACTTCGGCCGGCTGTTCTGGTCGGCGACTTCCATGCGGATGGCAGACGACACCTTGGTCCCGGCACCCGAAGCGGCTGTTGGGTTGCGCGTCGAGGTGCGCACCGGTAGGGATCAAGACCCCAATATCTACCGCGAATTCGACGACAAGGGCCGCGAGGTTGAAGTCTCGCGCCAGCGCTACGAGTTTGAACTCAAGGAGTCGAAAGGCTATGGCTACGTCGCCGGCGAGCGGCCTGGAGTCCGCGCGTCAATAGCCTATGACGAGGACAACTGGACCTTCTGGTCGCCCGCCTTCTCCGCGTCTGGCCAACCACTCAACCTGCACAGTGGCTCCCATATCCAAGTCAAAATCACCCTCGATAGCGCGGATTTCGACGCCTTTACACGCCTAGATTCACTCTGGATCGAGCAGGCACCCCTCCTAGCGCGCCAGATCGTCGGCGAAGTAGCCCGCCTCGACGCCCCGCAACCGAGCGGTTTCACCGAAGTGGCCCTAGGGCAGGCGACGAGCTTTAGCTACGATATTCGCGCCGACTTTGCAGCCTCCGAGTCGGGTTTCGACGCGCTGCGCATTCGCACCGGCAGCCGAGTCCACCTTCAGACGCTGGCAATGGGCGACCCATTGGTGTCTGTCGAGCCCCGCCGGGTCGAGATCAACGACGACGAATTCCTCATCGAGTTGCCCGAGCGGGTCCACGCCGCCAACAACGTGCCCATCCGCATCGAGTTCACGACCGATGTCTTCGTCTTCGCCACGACCTTCGAAGGAGAGGCTATCGACACGACGACCGAACGCCTGCCCCAACCCATTCGGGGCGGTGATGCTACGGCTGCCGTATCGACCAATAGTCTGCGCGTGCTGAGTGCAAAGACTGGCTCCGTCAACGCAATCCAGAACCTGCGCTTTTCAACGCCGGTTTTGACCCCCAACGGCGACCGGGTAAACGACCTAGTGCAGGTCTCTTATTCCCTCTTCCGCCTACCTGCTAGCGTACCCGTCGAACTGCGGGCGTATTCTCTGGATGGCCGACAAGTCGCGCGCCTGTCATTTGCGCCGCAGGCTTCTGGACCGCAGCACCTTCGCTGGGACGGACGCGACGAGCAGGGACAACTCCTGCCACCTGGCCTCTACCTACTCGAAGTAGGGCTGCGATCCGACGAGATCAGCGAACGCCTACTGCGCCCGTTGGGCATCGCCTACTAAAATGCGCTTCCTCGTTGCCTGTGCAGCTTGGCTCGCTTTGCCGACCGTTTCCGGCTGGGCCGAAATATTGAGTTTCGACAGCGCAGAAAAATGGCAAAGCTGGACCATGCCCGCCGGGCTAGTACAGGTGGATGCAGAGGGCGTGCTGCGTCTGACCAAATACCGCAAGGAAGTAGACGCCATCCGCGACGCCCATCTCTTCACCCATTCCACCCAAAAACGCGGCGAAGTAGCAGGCGGAATCTGGCAGGTCGGCAGCGGGAGTGCGACAGCCGCAAACGCCATCGATGGGGATCCCGCGACCTTCTGGCAGCCCGACCCGGCTGACGAACTCAAAAATTGGTTCCTCGATATCGACTTGGGCCGCGCCGTACTCGCCCGCCACATTCGCCTGACCTTCCCCGACCAAGAGGGTGCCCGTCCACTGCGGCAGTTCACCGTCTATGGAACTACCGGGGCGCGCATCCAAGCCACGGCCGACGTTTTCAAATACGAGCCGGTCTATCGCACCACCCTGCCCAACCGCGCCACTTCCCTGACCATTCCCCTCGAGTACCCGGCCGCCGATACCGTCCTGACGGTCGATCCAGATATGGCCATTGATCGAACCTTTGAAAACCGCTACCAAGTGATTCAGTACATCAGTATCGTCGTCGAAGACCAGAGCCCAGATGCGGCACTCGCCGAAGTCGAAATACTCACTGTGGGCGACAATATCAGTATCGGCACTGCCGAGCGCGGCACCTTCCTCAACGGCACCGTAGCCGCCGCCCCAAATAACCTCTTTGACGCCGATATCAACACCACTAACCTCATCACCTCTGGGCGCGGTGACCAAGGCTGGGAGAAGGCCGGCACCTGGTTCTACGTCGATCTAGGGGCCGTGTTCTTCGTCGATGAGCTGTTCCTCTACGTACTCCAACCTTTTGAAGGCACTGCGGGCCATCACCGCGGCTCGGCTGGCCCAGGTCACAACATCCTAGTCTCGGACGGCTCGCTCAGCGTGGGCACTTCCCTGCCCGTACCTGCGCCGCTCGACTACGGCAACCTGCTCACGCACGTCAATCCCAAAGCGGATGGCCTCTATCGCATACGCTATAAATTCAGGCCGCGCAGGATGCGCTATATGTTCTGGCACGGCCTGACCGACCGCGATTGGCAAGAATCCAAATGGGGCGAGTTCATGCTGTTCTCGCCGGGCTATCCCGCTCAAGTCTCACTGCGCTCCGACTTTATCGACCTCGGCCAGATCGCCGGCGACGAGCGGCCCAAAGTCATCAAGGCCCTGCACTGGGACGCCGACCTGCCTCCAGCAGCCAGAATGCAACTGCGCTCGCGTTCGGGCAACGCGCTGGCACCGGTCTTTACGTTCCACAACAAGATCGGCGAAGAGATCACCGAAGAAAAATGGAACAGCTCGCCCAAAGTGCTGCGCGGTGCCATCGACACCGCGCTAGTCGTCGGCGAGGACTGGGACGCTTGGAGCAATGTGTACCAATTTTCCGGCGAAACCTTTAAATCGCAGAGCCCTCGTCGCTTCGTGCAACTGGAGCTGATTCTCGCCACTGACCACCCCGAGGTCGCGCCCACAGTCAACGCGCTGTCGATCGAATTCGACGCGGCGCTACTCCAGAGTGCCCGCGGACGCGTCGAGCCGCGCAGTGCCCCACCCAACGAGGAGACTGATTTTACCTATACTCTGTTGCCCAGCGCCAGCCCTGATGACGTCGGCTTCGACCTAATGCGCTTCGACCTACCGGGTCCGATTAATCTGCGCAGCGTGAGTGTAAAAAAGGGAGCAGAAACCGTCTCGCCGGCGTCGGCCTCCTTGCGCGGAGACTCCCTACTCATCGCTTTACCCGATCCGGTCCGAGACGATTCGGTCCGCGTCCACTTTACCACCCGTTTAGTGCGCAATGCCACGCTCTTTGCGTTGGACTTAGGCTCGAGCGCGCATCCGGGCCTCTGGCAGTCGGTCGAACCGGCAGCGCGCCGTGCCAATATCGTCATGCTGCCCGAACTGACCAGTAGCAGCCAGCTCATCGATGACTTCTTCATCTCCTCACCGACACTCACGCCCAACGGCGACGGCATCAACGACCGACTAGAGGTTCAGTTCGTCGTCCTGAAAGTCGAAGACCGCGAGCCGCGCGTGGAAGTCTTCGACCTCGCCGGGCGCAAAGTAGCCGTCCTCGCTCCAGCCACCGAGGGTTTGCACCGCCTCTTCACTTGGGACGGCACCCAAGCCAGTGGCGCAGTCGTAGAGCCTGGCATCTATGTCCTGCGCGTCGACCTCGGTGCCGACGCCGGTGACGATACCATGCTGCGCACCATCGCCGTCGCCTATTAGCACCTCCTATCCCAGCAGTGATTATTTAACTGATGTTCCGCATCGTCCTGACCGTATGCTAGGCGCTGGCAGGATAGAGATGCTTCGACTCCGCTTCGCTGCGCTCAGCATGACACCGACAACACCTGTCATGCTGAGCGCAGCGAAGCATCCCATACCTAAGGCGCGTGCATAACATCAGTTATTTAATTCGGCGCATAGCTTTTTTTGCGTTATCTTCTCGCTAGCGTTTCACCTCGACGGAGGTACAGTGCCCGATGCGCAGTGCTTGGTCTTTAATCCTAGTTCTCGCCGTCGCGCCCAGTCACGCTCAGGTAGCAAAGTGGCAACTGGGCGGTAGTGGGGCGGCGTGGGACCAGCGCGACTCCCTCCAAGTCCTCGTCGATTTCGCCGACGGTGCGATCCAGCCGCTCTATTTGCAGCCAGATCAAAACGTCATTCACCTGCTGGAAAACTGGGAATTCTGGCGCGAACCCTCCCTGCACAACCTCGGCTATGTCGATGGTCAGAAGCCGCGCTTTTGGAACCGCTGGGGCGGCGCCGGCGGCGATCCGACCCAGAGCGGCGTATTCTTAGTCGATCGCGATTCCACAACCTACAACGCCCCTAAGAGCCAATCGATAACCAGTACCTTCTTTTCGATTGACACCGCCGTGCCAATCCCCGGTGTTGGCTTCGGCTTTTTCACGCCCTCGCAGGGTTTTCGCTCCGATGGCACGCCGCTGCCGTTCGACACCACGCCGGCCTTTGACGTCTCCATCGGTTCAGACTCAGAACCCGCGGTCAACTGGGGCGGCCGCGACCTGTTCGAACAGGTCATCGCCAACGTGGGTGCCAACTTCGACCCCGTCGTCCGCATTGACTTCCCGCGCCAATACGTGCGCTTCTTTCGCTGGCGCCGGCAGACCTCGCTGGCCGACGAGGAAGCCCTCAACATCTGCCGCGACTGCGGCGGCCAAGGCAACCAAGCCATCGCGCTCAAAGGCTCAATCGGGGGATTTGAGGTCTTCGGCCAAGGCATACCTCAGCGCGTCGTGTACCTCAGCCAAGTTGTCGATCTGGGCCAAGTCGTGAATTTCGGTCGCCTGCACTGGGCGGGCACGCCGCTGCGCTTGGTCGATGGCGCAGTCGTCGCAGATCCCGACGCCCCCGTCTGGCTCAAGGCCAAGGTCCGCGTCGGCCGCGACGACAGCCCGGCGACCTACCACGAATACACCAACATCGGCCGTGAGAAGGAGGTCTCGCGCGAGCACTACGAGTCGCTCACCGCCCAGCTCAACCGCGACCCACGACCCGGAATTCGCGCCTCCATCGGCTACGATTCCGCCAACTGGTCCTTCTGGTCGGTGCCTTTCACCGAATCGGGCCAACTTATCCGGCTCCGGAGCGGATCACATCTACAGGTGGATCTGTCCATAGAAAGCCGCGACTTCGACGCTTGGATGCGGATTGACTCGCTGTGGATCGAGACCGCCCCCCTATTAGCCGCCGAGGTTTTCGCCGAAGTGGCTCGGCGCGACGACCCGCAGCCCAAGCGCGGCTTTACCGAAGTGGCCTTGGGCCAAGAGACCGAATTCGTCTATCAGGTGCGGGCCGCATTCGACGGTGACACTGCTCCCGGCTTCGACGCGCTCAGGATCCACACCGGCAGCCGCACCGCCTTTCGCCGTCTCGAAATGGGCACCCCACTCGCTCCCGTCGATCCAGTCGCAGTAGCGGAAGACGACGGGTTGGTGATCCAATTGCCCCAGCGCGTCACTAGCACCGACAACGCGCCGGTCCGCGTGACCTTCGCCACCGCAGTTTTTGAATTCGCCTCCACCTTTACCGGCGAGATCTTTGCCGCCGACAGCGAATCACTCCCCCAGCCGATCTTGGCTGGCGACGCTGGCGAGGCGGTCTCCACCAATAGCCTGCGGGTGCTCGGCGCGAACGACGAAACACCTGATTTCATCCAATCGCTCGCTTTGTCCACTCCAGTGCTGACTCCCAATGGCGACGGCTTCCACGATCAGCTCCAGATGCATTATTCGCTCTTCCGCCTTCCCGGTGCGGTGCCCGTGGCGCTGGAAGTGTACGCCTTGGACGGCCGCCGCATCGCCCGCCTCGACAAGGGCCTGCAAGACTCCGGCCCGAGGGCGATTACCTGGGATGGCCGCGACGAGACCGGCCAGCTCCTCCCGCCAGGACTCTACCTGCTCTCCATCGCACTGCAAACCCAATTCGTCCAGGCCAAACAACTATTGGCCGTGGGCATTGCCTATTAACGGCCAATGCGTCCTCTGTTGCTCTCGGTGCTTTGTTCGGCCACAATGCTCGCCGCCGAAGAATTCCGCTTCGACAGCGCAGATAGCTGGTCAACCTGGAAGCGACCCCACGGCCTAATCGAGTTCGACGACAGCGGGCAGTTGCGCCTAGTCAAATTCCGCAAGAAGATCAACGCCATCGCCAACGCGACCGAATTCACTCATCTCACTCGCTCGCGTGGTGCCAACGTGCCGGGCGGGATCTGGGAAGTCGGCAGCAACCCGGCCGCAGCCGGGCGGATCATTGACGGCGACCGCGAAACCTTTTGGCAAGCCTCTGCCGAAGACGACCTCGGCGATTGGTTCGTGCAGATCGACCTCGGCCGCACCGTGCTGGCCAACGAGATCCGCCTGCACTTCCCCGACCAAGCAGGCGCTCGTCCCTTCCGTCAGTTCACCGTTTTTACCGCCACCGGCATCACTTCCGACGCCCTCGACGATCTTTTTATTTTTCGCCCGGTCTATCTCACGACTCAACCCAACCGGGATACCACCATCTCGATTCCCCTCGCCTTCGACCTCCAAGACAGCGCCCAGGTCCTCGACCCCAATCGCGATGTCGATCTGGAAAAATTCAACCAGTACCGCCTCATCCAATACATCAACTTTACCGTTGAAGACTTCGATCCTGAAGGCGCCCTAGCCGAGGTCGAAGTCCTCGCCGTCGGCGACAACGTCAGCTTGGGCAACGACCAGCGCGGCGGCATCATCGACGGACTTACCGCCCGCTCTACCGAGAATATCCTCGATGGCGACATGAACACCGCCAGTTCCATTCTGCCCGTGGGCTTTGAGGGCCGCGTCCGCACTTGGGAGGATCAAGGCACTTGGTTTTTCATCGACCTAGGAGCCGTATTCTGGCTCGACGAGCTTTTCCTCTACGCGCTCCGGCCGCGCGAAGGCACGGTCGGGAGCGTGGCTAGCCCTCCGCGCGGCTTTACCTTTCTCCACTCGGACGGCACCCGCGTCATCAGCTCCCAACTCCCCATCCCCGAATCCTTCGATTTCGCTACCCTCATTGATCAACCCGACGCCGATCCCGTGCGCTATTTGCGCTATCTGTTCCAACCGCGCAGAGTCCGCTACCTGTTCTGGCACGCCCACATCCCCCAAGGGTGGGGTTCGCGCTGGACCGAACTGATGCTGTTTTCGCCGGGCCATCCCGCCGAGGTCGTCATGCACTCGGACTTTATCGATCTCGGCAAGACTGCTGGCGACGGACGCCCCAAAGTCATCAGCAACCTCTCTTGGGACGCCGACATCCCACCCGGCACTCGCCTGCAGGTGCGCTCGCGCTCGGGCAATACCCAAGGCGAAGTCTATACCTTCCACAACAAGATCGGCGAGCCAATCACCGAGGAGAAATGGCTCAGCCTGCCCAAAGTGCTGCGGGGGAGGATCGACACCTCCGTCGTGGTCAGCGAAGACTGGGATGCGTGGAGCGAGGCGTACAACTTTTCCGGCGAGGCATTTAAGTCGCAAAGCCCGCGCCGATTCGTGCAATTGGAAATGATCCTCTCAACTGACGATCCACAGGTGGCACCCGCGATTGACGCGCTGTCTCTCAAGTACCAGGATGCGCTGTTGCAGGGCGCAAGAGGTCAAGTTGCCCCTAGGGTCGCCCTGCCCAACGAGGACACGCGCTTCACCTATACCTTGTTGTCCGCAGCCGATGCCGAGGACGCGGGTTTCGACATATTGCGCTTTGCCCTCCCCACCACAGCGTCCGATGTCGAAGTCCGCGCGGGCGATACCAATATCGAGCCATCTTCCATAGCCATCCGCGCCGATACCCTACAAATCGGCCTGCCGCGCGCGATCACCGCCGACTCCGTGCAAGTCAGCTTCACCACCCGCGTAGTACACAACGCCACGCTCTTCGGCCTCGACTTGGGTTCGAGCAGCCATCCAGATCTGTGGCAATCGGTCGAGCCGCTGATGCGCCGCGCCAATATCGTCATGCTCCCCACTCTGACCGGCACCACTCAGCTCATCGACGAACTCTCGATTTCCTCGCCGGTGCTCACCCCCAACGGCGACGGCATCAACGACGAAGTAGTTATCCGCTTCGTCGCCTTTAAGGTCGAGCAACACACGCCCCAAGTGCGCATTTTCGATCTTGCCGGACGGCCGGTTGCCGAACTGGCGACTCCGACCATCGACGGCGTGGCTCACGTTTTCACTTGGAACGGACGCGCAACCCAAGGAGACTTCGTACCACCCGGCACCTATCTCTGCCGCATCGACCTAGCGGCTGACGCTGGCGACGATACAGCGCTGCGCACCATCGCCGTGGCGTACTGATATTGCTCAAATAGGACAATTGCTTACGTCGCATTATATTAATCCTTCCTTCGGAAGGAGAGCCATTATTATGCGCCGTACCACAATCGTCCTGTTCACCCTAATTTTAGCGCAAAGTGCCACCGCCCAGATTTCCCACTGGCAACTAGGCG
>JAPOYQ010000564.1:0-11513 GCA_026706505.1 Gemmatimonadota bacterium | reverse complement strand
TGTCAACCCACTCTCCACCGTCATCGCCGATGTTGACAACAATTTCACCCCGCAGATCCGCTTCGACTTCAGCCGCCAGTATCTGCGCTTCTTTCGCTACCGCCGGATTATCTCGATACTAGACGAGGACGCCCAAGCCAAGATCAGCAAAATCACCTTCTCCCTCATCGGCACAATCAGCGAGTTCCAACTCTTTGCCCAAGGAATACCGCAGCGGAGCATCTACAAGACCAAGATAACCGACCTCGGCAAACCCGTGAATTTCGGACGGCTGTTCTGGCAGGCGACAAAGTTCCGCATGGTCGATGGGACCCCAGTGGAAACCCCCGACGCGGCGGCCCAGATCAGGGTCGAGGTGCGCACTGGCCTAGACGACGACCCGGCCGTCTATCACGAATACATGGACACCGGACTGGAGCGGGTAGTTTCGCGCGACCACTACGAAAACGCCCTGCGCACCCGCTTCGTGCGCATCGGCTCCTCATCCGACCTAACCGAACGCCAGCCCAAACCCGGCATCCGCGCTTCCATCGGCTACGATTCAGACAACTGGACCTTCTGGTCCGCACCCTTCGTCGAATCGGGCCAACCGATCAACCTGCGCAACGGCACCCATTTGCAGTTCCGCGTCACCATGGAAAGCGATTCCTTCGACGACTTCGTGCGCCTCGACTCGCTGTGGCTTGAAACCGCCCCGCTGTTGGCCGCCAACGTGCGCGGCGAAGTGGCTCCCCTAGACGATCCACAGCCCGCCAGCGGGATCACCCAAGTCCCCCTCGGCGAAGCCATAGAATTCATCTATGACCTCCAAGCCGATTTTGAGGCCGTAAATGCACCCGGCTTCGACCTGTTGCGCATTCACACAGGGCACCAAACCGAACTCAAAAGCCTGCAACTGGGCGAGAGCCGCACGGAAACTGCGCCCGCTGAGGTCGTCCAAGAACCCGAGGGCCTGCTCATCCGCCTACCCGAGCGCATCACTCGCGCCAACAATCCGCCAATCCGCATTGTCTTTGGCACGGAGATATTTGAATTCGCCACCACGTTCCAGAGCGAGGTACTAGACAGCGAACGCGACATCCTGCCGCAACCTGTAGTCGGTGCCGATGTCGGCGAGGCCGTCTCGACCAACAGCCTGCGCGTGCTCGGCACCACAGGGCAAACAGCCGCCTTCATCCAGAACCTGACTTTTTCCTCTTCGGTCTTTACGCCCAACGGCGACGGCATCAACGACGAACTGCACATCGCCTATTCGCTGTTCCGCCTGCCCGAAACCGTGCCCGTCGTCCTCGAGGTCTATAGCCTCGACGGACGGCGCGTAGCCCTCGTCGAAGCCGGCTTGCAAAGCGCGGGGCCGCAGAGCCTGCAATGGGACGGGCGCGATGAAACAGGTCAGAGGCTGCCGCCCGGTCTCTACCTAGTGGCCTTAGACCTGCGCTCAGAATTTGCCGCCGATCCCCAACTCCGCCCTTTGGGTATCGCCTACTAAGGAGGGTTCGATGCGACGCGCAATCATCGCCTACCTCGTGCTAGCCGTCCCACTCGCGGCTGAAATGCTCTCCTTTGACAGCGCCGAGGAATGGGCCCAATGGCAACAGCCCTTCGGCTTGGTCCAAGTCGGCGAACAAGGCCAGCTCTCGCTCGTCAAATTCCGCAAGGACATCAACCTCGTCGCGGATGCCCACCTCTTCGTCCACGAGACCCGCAAACGGGGCGATGCCGTTGCCGGCGGCCTCTGGCAAGCCGGCTCCAACGAGGCCGACGCCCCGCTGGCCATCGACGGCGATCCAACGACCTATTGGCAACCTAGCCCGGACGACGCCCCCGAGGATTGGTTTATCACCATCGACTTAGGCCGCGCTGCCCTGGCCCGCGAGATTCGCCTGAAATTCCCCGACCAAGAGGGCGCGCGCCCGTTCCGCCAATTCCGCGTCTTCACTACCTCCGGCGTGCGCATTGCGGCTACGGATGACCTCTTTCTCTATCGCCAAGCCTTCCGCACCACGCGCCCCAACGCCGAATCAGAGATTGTCATCCCGTTGCGCTACGCTGGTCGCGACAGCGCGCTAGTGTTTGACCTCGATTTGAATCTAACGCCGGCAGAACGCAACCACTACCGGTTAATCCAGTACATCCAAATCATTTCCGAAGAGCAAAACGCCAACGCCGCCCTCGCCGAGATCGAGGTCATCGGCATTGGCGACAACATCGCCATTGGCACCAGCCTACGCGGCAATTTCAGAGAAGGCGACGGCACCGGCTCCACCCCCAACCTCTTCGACGCCAACCTCAACACCAACAATACCGTCACCGGCTGCCGTGGTAATCTGTCGGGATGGGCCGAAGGCGGCACGTGGTTCCGCGCGGATCTAGGCGCGACATTCTTTATCGACGAGATGTTCCTCTATTCCATGCGGCCAGACGAAGGCACATTGGGTTTCACCGTCTCTGGGGCTGGGCCAGGACACACCATCCTCTTTTCCGACGGCACCCCGGCCACGGGCACCGCCCCACCCGTCGAAGTGCCCGAAAACGTCGATTACGAAGAGGTCTTCTCCCATCCGGCCCCCAACGCCGACGACCTGCTTTACATGCGCTATCTGTTCGAGCCGCGCAAGGCCCGCTACCTGTTCTGGCGCGGAATTAGCTGCCGGGGATGGGGCATCGTCAAGTGGGGTGAGTTACAACTATTCTCACCGGGTTATCCAGCCCAAGTCGAGTTGCAGTCGGCCTTTATCAATCTCGGCGAGGTAGCCGGCGACGGGCGTCCCAAAGTCATCAAGGCCCTGCACTGGGACGCCGACTTGCCTCCGGGCACCAGAATGCAACTGCGCTCGCGTTCGGGCAACGCGCTGGCACCGGTCTTTACGTTCCACAATAAGCTCGGCGAAGAAATCACCGAAGAAAAATGGACGAGTTCGCCCAAAGTGTTGCGCGGTCCCATCGACACCACGCTGGTCGTCGGCGAGGACTGGGACACCTGGAGCAATGTGTACCAGTTTTCCGGCGAGTCCTTCAAGTCGGACAGCCCCCGCCGCTTCATGCTGCTGGAGATGATCCTCTCCACCGACGATCCAGCTATTGCCCCGACCGTCAATTCAGTCTCCGTCGAATACGAAAACGCCTTAGTCCAAGGCGCGCGCGGCAGCGTCGCTCCCCGCGAGGCCAGCCCCAACCAAGACACGCACTTTACCTACACCCTCTGGCCCGAGACCGACGAACTCGACAGCGGCTTTGACCTAATGCGCTTCACCGTCCCCGAGCCGGTTGACCTCCAGAGCGTGTCGATAATGGTCGGCGCAGAACCGGTCGTTCCGGCCACCTTGGACATGCAGGCCGACTCGCTGCTCATCGCGTTGCCGCAGGTGATTTCCGGCGATTCGCTGCAAGTGAGTTTCACGACCCGCCTACTGCAAAACGCCACCGTCTTTACTCTCGACCTCGGATCGAGCGAAGCACCGGGCCTGTGGCAGTCGGTCGAGGCGGCCGAGCGCCGCTCCAATATCGTCATGTTGCCCGAACTGACCGACAGCGGCCAGCTCATCAGCGACCTGCAACTAGCCTCTACGACCGTAACCCCCAACGGCGACGGCATCAACGACCAACTAGAGGTGCGATTTGTCGCCTTCAAAGTCGAGGGCACTGAGCCACAGGTAGAAGTTTTCGACCTAGCCGGACGCCAAGTAGCAGTCCTCACCCCAAGCGCCGAAGGCTCGCAACGCCTCTTCACCTGGGATGGCCGCGACGCCGACGGAGCGAGCGCCGCCCCCGGCCTGTACGTCCTGCGTGTCAATCTGGATGCCGATGCCGGCAATGACACTGCGTTCCGCACCATCGCCGTGGCGTACTGAAAATTGACCGAACAACCCTACGACCTGTTGGTGCGCGCCCCGCGCCTCTTCTGCTCTGATAGCGGCCTCGATGGCCCCGGCGCAGTCGCCATTCGCGGCGACCGCATTGTCGCCTCCGGCCCCGACATCGAGGAACCCGCCCACACCGTGCTCGACTTTCCCGACGCCTTGCTGCTGCCCGGCCTAGTCGATCTACACGCCCATCCGGCCCGTGGCCAATCGCGCTTCGGCATCGACCCAGACATCCACTTTTTGCCGCACGGGGTCACCACCGTCATGTCCCAAGGCGATGCCGGGGCTCTGAACATAGACGACTACCGCCGCACCGTGATCGAGGCCTCGCGTACCCGCGTACTCCTAGCCATCAACCTGTGCAAACGCGGCGAGACGCACCCCGTGCGCTGCTTCAACGACCTAGCCGACGCCGATGCCCAAGCCTGCGCCGACGCCATTGTCGCGGACGACCGCAGCATTTGGGGCATTGCCGTCACCGTCACCGGCGGGGCCTGCGCCGACGGCCTCGACCCGCGCCCCATTATGGCCGCCGGGCTGGAGGCCGCGGAATTGAGCGGTAAACCACTGCTGGTGGGCACCCGTCTCAAACCCGATTGGCCTCGCCGCGAACAACTCCCCCTGTTGCGCCCCGGCGACGTGGTGACCTACTCCCTCAATGCCCTGCCCGAAAACCTGATGGACGGCGACCGCATTGCCGACGACGTATGGGAAGCTCGCCAGCGCGGCGTCCTCTTCGACTTGGGCCACGGCATGAACTCCTTCAGCTTTCCCATTGCCGAGGCGACCATTGCCGAGGGTTTCCTCGTCGATACGGTTTCGACCGACCAGTACAACCGCCACGTTGACAGCCGCCCCCAGCACGATCTGCCCCGCACGATGTCCAAACTCATCGCCGCCGGCATGGACGAAGCAGATGTATTCGCCCGCGCCACGGTCCACTCCGCCGAGGTGCTGGGCCTAAAAGGTGAAGTCGGCACCTTGGCTCCGGGCGCTTGCGCCGACTTGGCAGTGCTGCGCTGGAACGAGGAGGCCCTACCCCTGCGCGATGTCAACGGCGAGGAACGGCCCGGCGGCTGTTGGGAGCCGGTGGCCACCATCCGCGGCGGCCAAGTGGTTTAGGGCCGTCCATTCCAACAATCGAGGATCAAAACACAATGGCTGACAAACTAGCGCGCGGAATCTGGCCCGCGCTCGTCACCCCGTTCACTGACGACGGCAGCGCCTTGGCTCCCGAGCGCGTCGAGCCGCTCGTCAAACACCTGATTGACGCTGGCTCGAACGGCTTTTTCGTCTGTGGCGGCACGGGCGAGGGAAGCGCCATGAGCGTGCCCGAGCGCAAAGCCATGACCGAAGCGACTATCGTCGCAGTCGCCGATGCCGTGCCGCTGATCTTCCAAGTCGGTGCGACATCCACGGCCAATGCAGTGGAATTGGCCCAGCACGCCGCAGCCGCCGGTGCGGACGCAGTGGCTTCAGTCGCGCCGGTGGATCAGCCCAACGACCTTCAAGCCGCGGTCGCCCACTACGCAGCTATCGGCGCAGCCACCGATCTGCCCTTCTACGTGTATTGGCTCGCCCACACGGCCGACAAGAACGTTACAGCCGAACAGTTCCTCGAAGCCATGGAAGCCGTGCCCAACTTCAGCGGCCTCAAGTTCACCGACAGCAACTTCTACTTCTTCCAGCGCCTCGTGCAACTAGGCGGCGACTACCTCAATCTCATCTCCGGCCCCGACGAGATCTGCCTCGGCGGCATGGTCGCCGGCAGCGACGCAGCCATTGGCTCGACCTACAACATCATGCCTAAAATGTTCGTGGAAATGCGAAAGCACTTTGAAGCCAGCGACATCCAGCCAGCCATGGCCCTGCAAGCGCGCGCCAACGAGGTCATCTCCACCTTGTTCCACTTTGACCTATTAGCGGCCGTCAAGGAAATTTTAACTATGCGCGGGCTGCCCGTAGGCCCTGCCCGCCCGCCCCACATCCCGTTCGACGATGCGGGCCGCGTTGCGTTGTGCCGGGCGCTAGACGACCTCGGCTTCGCAGTGGAATGAAAACTAGCCACCAAAAAAGGAGACCTAAGACGATGAGCGAGCTGCTTGACAAGACCGTAGCACAGATCAAACAACTTCCAAAGGATCGACAAGATGCTATCGCCGCGTTCATTTTGGAAGAAATTGAAGATGAAGCGCGTTGGGATGCAGCCTTTGCAAAATCGCCCGAGGTACTCGAGCGACTCGCCAAGGAAGCCGAGGCGGAAGACCAGCAAGGACAAACGGAAGAACTTAATCCAGACGCGCTATGAAGTCGCGGACAACACGGCGATTTAGAAATCAGTTACAAACGCTCCCCGATTCCGTTCAACAGCAGGCGAAGAAAGCATACCAGCGCTTCAAAGCCAATCCTTGGCACAATGCTCTGTGCTTCAAGCAAGTACATCCCACCCGGCCGATCTATTCTGTGCGCGTTACAAAGGGCTATCGTGCAGTAGGAAAGCGAGACGACAAGGGGGTATTGTGGTTCTGGATCGGCTCGCATGTGGATTACGATGAGCTGATTCGGCACTATTGATGAGGAGCACCGCTACTGTGAGAATCATCCCTCTTACAGACGGCGATCTGCGCTACGTCCCCGACTTTTTGACCCCTGACGAGGCCGACCAATTCATGCGGCAACTGTTAGACGGTATTGAGTGGCAACAGCACCACGTCGTCATCTTTGGCCGCCAGCACCCCGCGCCGCGTCTCTCGGCGTGGCACGGATCCCCAGAAGCCCACTACGCCTATTCGGGACTGGCGCTGGAACCGCGTCCGTGGACCGAACCGCTGCTAGACCTCAAAACGCGGCTCGAAACCGCCGCCAACTGTCCCTTCAACAGCGTCTTACTCAATCAGTACCGCGACGGCCGCGACAGCATGGGCTGGCACAGCGACGACGAGCCAGAGTTGGGCACCAATCCGACGATTGCCTCGCTGAGTTTGGGCGGAACGCGGCGCTTCCTCCTGCGGCATAAGCGCCGCGACCACCCCTCGGTCGAAATCCCCCTCGAACACGGCGCACTCCTCATCATGCGCGGGCCAACCCAAGCCCACTGGCAGCACCAAGTCCCCAAGACCCAACGCCCGTGTACCCTGCGCCTCAACCTCACCTTCCGCCGCATCGTCGCTACTGGACAACTTCCCACCGATGTGCCTTAACCCCCTGCCTTTGTACTGCCGCTAGCGACTCTACCCACTGCCGGCACCATTCGTCGTAATCCCTCAGCTCAGACGCAGGATTAGACCGACTGCGGGCCACGAAATCGGGATAGAAGGGGCGACCGGTCGGCGTCCCCGTCTCCTGATAGCGCAAATCCATGCTCCAGCGCACCGTGTCCGCGTTGTTGGGCGTCGAGCGATGCGGGGTCTGCTTGTCCATCAACAACACGTCGCCTTTGTCCATCGGTAAGGTGAGCGACTCCGTCTGCGGCATTTCCTCGTCGATGATCACCGTGCCCAAACCCTGCTTGATGTGGTGCTGCACTAGCCCATTCCGGTGCGCTCGCGGCAAAATTTGCAAACAGCCGTTTTCCGGCGTCGCCGCGCACAGTGGCAGCCACACCGTGAGGATAAAGTGCGGGTCGGCCTCCTCCCAAGTAACGCCGGCGTCTTGGTGCCAAGGGGCCACGTGTGGGTCGCTGCCGCTTGGCGTCACACCCGCGGGCAGTTTGGCGCGGGTGTGCTGAATCGGGCTACAAGAGATCTCCGGCCCGACCAGGCTCTCGACCATATCGAGCAGGCGGTCGTTGCGCAAAAATTCAAACGAGGCCCGCCCGCGCAAGTACATGATGTCGAGTTCTCTGTAGATCGCGTCGTCTTCGCGGCAGATCGAGACGAGGCGGCGGTCGAAGGGTTCGTCCGCATACAGAGCCGAGATGTGGCCAGCCGCCAACAGCTCCTCGGCGCGGCGGCCGATGTACTCTTCGTACTCGGCGATGATCGGGTCGAGGTCGGCGTCGGTCAGCGCGCCGCGCAGCAGCAGATAGCCGTCTTCCGCAAATTGGGCGACCTGTTCGGGGCTTAGTTGCATAAGCCGTTCTCCTGATGGATGGTAGCGTGCGGCAATAATCTACAATTTTTCGTCGGTGCCGCACTAACATTGTTATCTTGACAATGCCTTTACCGTTCTACGAAGGAGAAAAAGATTATGCCGTGTAATGCCCCCAGAGCCGCCGCCTATATGCAGCGCTGCGGCCTAGACGGAATCATTGCTAGTTCGCCGGTCAATATCACCTATTTCACCGGTTACCACTGCTGGTTAGACGGGCAGTTCAAGGAATTCATGGTCAAGCCCGGCGGCAGCGGCGATTTGCTACCCGCGTTTGCCTTGTATCGGCCGGAGGGACGCCCCGGCCTGACCGTGTCGGCGCTGCTGGCGGTCAATGCTTTGGACTTGCCCGTAGATCTGTGTCCTTGGGGCGATGCGTCTCTTGAGTGGGGCGCGCCCTTGGGGCCTATGGACGAGGCACAGCAGCGCTTGTGGCAGCAGTTGCGGGCGATGCGTTCGGAGACGACGGCAGTGGATGCCCTAGTACATCTGGTGCGGCAAGCGGGCTTGGCCGAGGCGCGGTTGGGCTTGGAAACGGAGGGCTTACCAGCACCTCTGTTGGCCGCAGTGCGAGCGGCTTTGCCCAAAGCCGAATTAGTCGATTGCTCCAACGCGATTCGCCTAATCCGCATGGTCAAAAGTCCCACCGAACAAGCGCTGTTGGCCGAGGCGGCGCGCATTGGCGAACAAGCTGCCGCCGCTGCTTTCGCAGACGCCCGGCCCGGCGTGCGCCTGCGCGATATGCAGCAGCGCTTCCGCGCCGAAGTCGGGCTTTTGGGCGCGGATATCGATCACTTTGCCTACGGCATTCGGGGTCTGGGGCTGGCCACGGAGCCGGACTACGCCTTGATAGAGGGCGACGCCCTATACGTGGACTACGGTTGCCTGTACCACAACTATTGCTCGGACAGCGGAGTGACGCTGGCGGTGGGTGGGCTAGAAGGCGAATGGGTCGGTAAATACCAAGCGTTGTACGAGTGCATGCAGGCCGGACAAGCCGCTTTACAAGTCGGTGCCAAAGCCTCGGACGCGCCGCAAGCTATGGGAGAGGTTCTCGGCAAGCGCGGCGTGGCAGCCTCCTTCCCCCACGGCCACGGCATCGGCTTGGAAGTGCGGGACTATCCCATCTTAGTGCCGGACAAAGGCGGACGCATCGCCGACGAATGCGTTGACGAGGCCGCGGACTTGCCGCTGGAGGCCGGCATGGTGCTCAACCTAGAGGCGATGATCTTTGCACCGGGACGAGCTTCTTTGCACATGGAACAGAGCTTTGTCGTCGAGGCCGACGGCAATCGGCCCTTAGTGGAACAGGACCGCGCACAGCCCGTGGTGCCCTAACCCGCCAAGCCCTCGGGCAAGGTCTCGATATAAGCACCAATCTCGTCGCGCACCCGCCGATACGCCCCCAGCGCTTCTTCTTCACTGCGCGCATTTTGCACCAGCTTCGGCGGATCGTCAAAGGCCCGATGGACCCGGGCGCGCCCCGGAAAAACAGGACACTGTTCGGCCGCGTGGTCGCAGACTGTGACCACCCAGTCGAAGTCAATGTGGCGGAGTTGGTCAACGTGCGTCGATTCCTGGTCCGAAATATCAATACTGACCTCGGCCATCACTTGGACGGCGTTGGGATTGAGGCCGTGGGTCTCGATTCCGGCTGAGTAGGCTTCAAACTGATTGGATTTTAGGGCGCGGGCAAAGCCCTCGGCCATTTGGCTGCGGCAGGAGTTGCCAGTGCAGAGAAAGAGGATTTTGGTCATGGGTAGTAGAATCTGTCTTAATCGTACAGCCACGCAATCGGCCGGATGACAATTTTGCGGTGGCGAGGCCAAGAGGGTGGATCTGTGGAAGCATCCAGTTGCGGACCGAAATCGTAGAGCAGTACCACTTCATCCCCGAAGAAGTGCGCGTTCGGATACGACACATAGATCATGTCCGCCGGAAGCTCGCCAAGCTCTTTCTCGCCGCGCACCATACCGATTTCGTCGTCAGGGGCAACGCGGTCCGATCTATCCGCCGGACCCCCAACTTCGAGTGTCTTAAAGTTCCTCCAGCTAACCCCGTCATCCGTCGAAATGGCGAGCGATAAGCGCGAGCGGCGAAAGCCACGGCGGATTTCGTCGCCGCTCACCTGATTCCACACGCAGAGCAGATCGCCCGTAGTTGGGATCGTGCGCAGGCGGCATGGCGAATACGAGCTGGCCAGTTCCGTCGGCTGCGGCAACGACCAAGTGAGTCCCTCATCCTCACTGATGCTCTGGTACAGGCGGCCCAGCGTCGTGCGAAACATCATCAGGAGCCGGCCATCGCGAAGTTGGACGGCACCGGGTTCGTCGCATGGCCACATGCCGCCGTAACCGTCTTGGTGCCAAATCACGATGTCCTGCGGGCCCCGTTGCCAAGTGGCCCCCTCGTCGTCCGAAAAGTACACCTGACTCGTGTCAATCTCCGGACTGTGGGCGTGGCCCTCTGTTTTGAAACGCTTCCCTTGGAAGGTGCCGTAAGCACCGGCGTCCCTCAGTTCTGGAAACCTGCAGGGCGGACAAAATCGCGTGGGCAAAACTAAGCGGCCCGACTGGAGTTGGAAGAGTACGTCGTGATAGTTGCTCGCGGTCTCACCGGGCAGGTTGATGGAGACCTCTTCGGACCACGACCCACCTTCGTCGTCGGAGGTGCGAAAACAGAGCGCATAGCCAGCCAATGTTCCACCGCCTTGGCCACTAAAGCGACCATAGAGGAGACCCAGCTTGCCCGACTGCAACCGCACCAAGCAGGTTGGATCGCCGGTCCCAACGATAGGCTCGCCACAGGTCTGAAGAGGTTCGCTCGCCGACCAAGTTCGCCCCCGGTCCTTGGAGTAACTAACATTCAATCCCGACCAAACCAGCATCCAGCGCCCGTCCTTCAACTCGACCATACCCCCGTGCGCTTGAGGGGCGCGGCCTGCAAACATCTTGGAATTTGTCATTATGCGCGTCCTTTCTCGAATGCTAACTTAAGCAGTACGAGCCGAGCCACCTACCGCCAGATTAGCCTGAAGCCGACAAGATTTCTAAAAATGGTATTTTCCAAGCGGATTCCCATAGTACTCTCGTTGGTACTCGCTGTTTCTATTCCAGCAGCATCGACCGCAGAAGAAACTCCTCCTCCAGGGCACAAAATCCACCGCTCTATCCCTCCTCCGGGTGCCAAAACCCACGTGGTAATTCCAGGAGAAAGGTTCCGCGCCGGCGGATTCAAACGCTGGCTCTACGGCAGCGATTACCGGGATCTCTGGGCTACTCCCATCGAGGTTACAGTCCTCGACCTCGACCGCGTAGGCGGAGGCTTGACGCCGCTTCGCACCGGCGGAGCCGGACAGTCCATCTCTCTTCACTTCACAGGGCAAGATGGCCGCCGATATACGGTTCGCTCCTTGGATAAAGATCCTATGAAAAGGAAATGGGACGAACTCAAGAATACGGTCGTGGACGACGTCCTCCAGGACATGATCAGTGCGCTGCTGCCCACCGGGGCACTCGTGGTCGATCCGCTACTGGAAGCCACAGGTATCCTCCATACCAA
>JAPOYQ010000873.1 GCA_026706505.1 Gemmatimonadota bacterium | reverse complement strand
AGACGCATCGGCACTTACTTGACGCTCGATTTAGACAAATCTATTATCCCTGTCATCGCCTTTTCCATCCTGCTCAAGGCAGTCAAAGGGATCTATCTATGGCCAAAAATTTACTATTCATCACCACGGACCAACAGCGTTGGGACAGCCTGCCGTGCTACGGCCTCGACTTCATGCAGACGCCCGCCCTCGACCGCTTGGCCGCAGAGGGCATGGTCTTTGAAAATTGCAGCGTCTCCTCTCCAGTCTGCGTGCCCTGCCGAGCCTCCTTCCTCAGCGGCCAGTACGCCTCGACCACCGGCGTACTCGACAACGGCGGCTGGCTCCACCCGTCCGTGCCAACGTGGCCATCGCGACTGGGGGCCACGGGGCGACGCACCGCTGGCATCGGCAAGATGCACTTCAGTCCTTGGGACGATTTGGGCGGCTTTGACGAGCGCATTATCGCCGAAGACAAGCGCCACGTGTACCTGCCCGACGACCACGTCCACTTCCTCAAAGCCCACGGAATGGACCGGCCCCATCCGGTGACTTTGCCCCAGTATTTCGAGAGTCTAGGCGCGCCGATTACCCCTCGGCCCAAGCGCTTCCACGTCGATGGCTTCACTGGCGACCAAGCCGCAGAATGGCTAGAGAAACACGGAGCCGAGCCGTTCGCTGCATGGGTGAGTTTTGCCGGGCCGCACGACCCGTACGACCCGCCCGAAGAAATGGCCGACCTCTACTACGACGCTCCCATCCCCGAACCCATCGGTTCCGCAGAGGAGTTGGAGACCAAGCCTCCCGCCCAACGTCACAGCCAGAATTCGCTCGGCAACTCCATGTTCCGCATCGACCCCTCGCAGGCCACCCCCGAGCAATATCGGCGCTGGCGGGCGCACTACTACGCCAATATCACCCTCATCGACGAGGGCATTGGCAAGATGCTCCAAGCCTTGGAGGCGGCTGGTACTCTCGACGATACCCTCATCGTCTTCACCTCCGACCACGGCGACGCCCTCGGTGATCACGGCCTCAGCTACAAGGGCTTCTTTTACGACTCTATGGTGCGCGTGCCGCTGATTATGCGCGGGCCGGGCGTGCCAGCCGGGCAGCGGAGTCCGGCCCTAGTCAGCA
This sequence comes from Gemmatimonadota bacterium, assembly GCA_026706505.1. The sequence continues at coordinate 1,127 of JAPOYQ010000873.1, read as the reverse complement.
CCCTGGACTTGGTGCCTTTGTTCTACCGCGCCTGCGATGCGGAATTGCCTCCTACGCTGCAGGGCGAGGACATTACACCCCTGTTTGACAATCCCACCAGTTCTATCCGCGACGCCGTCTTCAGCGAGATTCAGACGCGGATCATGGTATTGACCAAAGAGCACAAGTACGCCCACTACGCCGATGGCTCGGCCGAACTCTACGATGTGGTGGCCGATCCCCACGAGTTGAAAAATCTAGCCGGCGATCCCCAGTATCGGGAGGCCGAACACCACCTGCGCGGCCTGCTCGCCGAGCACTGGCTCGGCAATCTGCCCTATCAGTCCAAGATCCACAGCCAACCCCAGTACCGAGTGCGCGCCGTGCTCGAAAGAGAATACCGCGCATTTCGCCGAGCCGGCGGACGACCTGAAGACGCGCCGGCCCCGAGCTTCTAGCAGTGGTTCTATAGAGAATTATCGGGTTTGTCCCATAGCCCTTGCGAGAGTACTGGTCCCCGTTTTGGGCGGATGCTCGGCGATGCGCTCTTCGACAATATCGCAGCCAAAGCCCGGGCGGTCCGACAACTCGATACAGCCGTCCTCAATGGCAATTGGATCGGTCACGATGTCGTTGCGCCAAGGCACATCGTCGTGTTCGTACTCGAGGATCTTAAAATTCTCGCAAGTGGCGCACAGGTGAGCGGCCTGCAATCCGCCCAGCACGCCGTGGGAGTTGTGCGGCGCAAAGAGGATATCATAGGTATTGGCGTAGTCAGCTACCTTTTTGCCCATGGTGATGCCATTCCACACCGTATCGGGCATGATGATATCGAGCGCATGCTCCTCCAGATAGGGCTTAAAACCCTGGGTCCGGTACAAACTCTCGCCAATGCAAATGGGCGTCGATGTCGATTCCCGGACGGACTTCAGCGCCTGCGGGTCGAGGGTTTCGGCTTCGAGCCAGAGCATATTGAAGGGCTCGAGCGCCTTGGCCAGTTTGGAAATCCCCGCCATTTTGAAGGCAAAGGCCACGTCGAGCGCTATGCTGCACTCCGGCCCCAGGGCCTCCTGCCAAGCGCCGATCCACTCGACGATCTTCCCGAGCGTACCCGGAGTAATATCGCCGCGATCTTCCGGAGTCAGCGG
>JAPOYQ010000553.1 GCA_026706505.1 Gemmatimonadota bacterium | reverse complement strand
GGTATTGAACTACGCCCCGGCGTCTCGTCGGGAGCGTAGTTCAATACCCGACGATCTTGGTGTTCTAGTTCAAAGCCAAGGGTCGGGTAGCCAGCGGCTAAATGGATGATGATCTGTGCCACGTGGCGGGCTTCCGCATCGACGGATCGGAGGAATTTGCGTCGCGCCGGCGTATTAAAAAACAGGTTTTTTACCACGATGGTAGTACCGCGTGCTCGGCCAATACTGTGCATCTCCCGCTCTATCCCCCCTTCCACGACCAAGCGCGTCCCGGCTTCGTCTTCCTTCGCGCGCGATTCTATCGCCAAGTGGGCTACTGCACCAATGCTAGCTAGGGCTTCGCCGCGAAACCCCAGCGTCTGAATGCAGAACAGATCGGCTACCGAGGCCATCTTGCTCGTGGCGTGCCGGCGCACGCACAAAGCAATATCCTCTCTGTTCATGCCCGAACCATCGTCGGTCACGACAATCGACTGCTTGCCACCGGCCTTGATTTCCACGCGGATTTTAGCGGCACCCGCATCGATCGAGTTTTCAACCAATTCCTTCACGACCGAAGCTGGTCGCTCCACTACCTCACCGGCGGCGATTTTTCCAATGAGACTTTCGTCGAGAACGCGAATGGTACTCGCCATAGCTCCTCACAATTCGGCCCAGAGCCGCTCGGCCTGCTGCCGGAATTCGGCTTGGGTAATTTTGCCTTGTTTAAGCGCGGTTTCCAAGTCGCGCAAGCGCCGCCGCGGCCCCCCTCCCCCTTTGAGATCTAGCCGTATTTGGGACCAGATATGCCACCCCCCCACGCCGAGTAACAAGGCGATGAAGACTGCCCCGCCCCACCACGAGTTATCTTGCTCGTGGCGCACCGCTCCTCCCTTTTGTTGCCAATCTTCGCCCACGGCTGGGTCTGGCTCTACTAGCGCGACCCGCTTGGCTAGTGTCTCGCCGTTGGTCCCTTGGACTCTCACGGACCTTTTGAGTTGCCAAGTAAATCCCCGGGGTTGCACAATCAGAGACTCGATGAGATCGGCCTCTTTTATCTGATCGAACTGCTCTCTGGTAACTGGCACAGCCATAGGACTGAGCATGTTGAACAATAACACAATTGCCAACAAGAAGCTTGCCAACCCAAGAGCAAAGTATGTAGGTGGTGAAGATGGTGTGTTCATTATGTACTTTTTTGGTTTACATAAACAAATTTATAAGACTTTTAGGTCTCGTATTCATTTCTACACCACAATATTGACAATTTTATTCGGCACCCATATAAACCGCTTTATCGCCGCTTCATCGACTACGTATTTCTGAATGCTCTCCATGTCGAGCACCAAGGACTTTATCTCTTCCTCTCCAGTGCGAACCGGTACTTCGACTTGTCCGCGCATTTTGCCGTTGACCTGAATAGGCACTACGATCATGTCCTCGGCGGCCTTGGCAGCATCCCAGTCAGGCCAACTCTGACAACTGAGGTCTCCCCTCCCAAAGCCCGCCATTTCCCATAGCTCCTCGGCAATATGCGGAGCAAAGGGCGTGAGCAGGTTCAAGAAAGGCTTGGCAACAGCCTGCGGTACTTCGTCTAAGGACACCAACAGGTTATTTAACTCGATCAAGGCGGCAATAGCCGTATTAAACCGCAGCCCCTCTATATCCTCCGTTACCTTTTGAATGGTTTGGTGCAGCTTTCTTTCTAGCTCCGGTGCCAACGCAGCGCTCTCCCCTATTCTCACACGTCGATCCGAATCGACAAAGTTGCGCCACACGCGCTGTAAGAAGCGCTGCATCCCGCGAATGCCTTCCATGCTCCACGGCGCACTCGCTTCGAGCGGCCCCATGTACATTTCGTACAGCCGCAAGGTATCCACGCCAAACTCCTCGCCGACTTCTTCGGGCGGTAGCCCGTTTTTGTAGCGTTTACCCATCTTGCCAGAAGAACGGTGCAGCGTCTTCCCCGTCTCCTTCTCAACAGGCTCCCCGTCGCGGAATTCAACCTCGCGGATGTCGATATACACGCCGCGGTCGTCCTGAAAGGCATCTGCGGTCATCATGCCTTGGTTAAACAGCTTCTTAAACGGCTCGGGTGTGGATACGTGGCCTAAGTCATAGAGGGCCTTGTGCCAAAACCGAGCGTAGAGCAAGTGCAACACAGCGTGTTCAGCGCCGCCGATGTAGAGATCGACGGGCATGAAGTAGCCCTCCTTAGCCAGGTCGCAGAAGGCTTCTTCGTTGTGCGGATCAATAAAGCGGAGAT
>JAPOYQ010000916.1 GCA_026706505.1 Gemmatimonadota bacterium | reverse complement strand
CGGCGTAATCGGCGAAAAAGCCGATCGCAGCTATATCGAAATCCCCATCTCCGTCGAAGTCAGCGGCCTGCGCCTTGTAGGCCCCGTTGAGCGGAAAGAAATAGGCCTCTGCAAAGCGATTGCGACCGTCGTTGAGATAGAGCCGGACCCCGTGGTACGGTTTGAGCAGCAGTGCGTAGTCGGCGTTGTCGCCGTTGGCCGTGAGTAGGTCGAGATCCCCATCCCCATCGAAATCCACCAGACTCAGATGCGCGGCCCCGTAGGAAGGCGGCCACTGCACCACATAGGACTCTGCAAAGGTGCCGTCGCCGCGATTGTAATAAATAAACACACCCTCGCGAGCTTGCCCCATTAAAGCGATGATGTCCGGGCGGCCGTCGCCGTTGAAATCGCGCACGTAGTGGCTGATCGCCCCGGGGTACTGGTTGAGCCAGCGTTCCTCGTAGCCCCCGTCTTCCTTGGCAATGAAATAGGACAGATGACCTAGCCGGTTGCCGAACTCGGAGACGACGATCTCCTCTACCCCGTCGCCGTCCAGATCGGCAAACGAAGTAGCAACCGGCCGCGACAGATCCCTCAGCACCCGTTTGCCGACCTGCAGCAAGGTATCGCCCTCCTTAGCCACGGCCATCAACTGGCCCTGAGGATCGTCTGACGGGAACGGCGAGCCGATTGAGGTAACCCAGATAGTCCCTTCGCGCCAGTCGATATCAGTCGGGGTTAGGTTGAGCCTCAGCTTCTGTACGAGTTGCCCCTGACCATCGAGGATCGACACCGAGCGCTCGCGCGAGTCCCCAGCGTAAATTCGCCCTTCATGGATCGCCACAAGCGTCGTAAAGGGACTTTCGGCGCGATACTCCGGTATCAAGACATCAAATTGGTCTAAGTCGCGGCCGATCGCGGTCCGCACACCCTGGGGCAAGGGCTGTTCCGGCGCGGCCTGCAGATAGTATTCGACAATCGGCGCCCAAACATTCGCGGGGATCAACGGCTCTTGGGGATAGATGCCCGGTTGCTCGTCCTCTCGCTGATACTTCTTAGGCGGCAAGCCCGCCAGTTCCTGTGGCAAACCGAGGATTTTGGCCAATGTCGGCAGAACCCACTCGCGCAGCGTCGTCCGGTCCAGCAACTCAGGCTCGGCGAAGACGTGGCAACTCTGGCAGTACAACTTGGCCAGACGGCGTCCCTCGCTATCGGTGGAATCGGGCGGCTGGAAATGCAGGGTCTGGATCAGTTCAGGATCGATGGCAGTAGGTGGCCGTCGTGTGGGGTCTGTGTCCGATCCCTGGCAGCCGCATAGCACGAGAATTAGACAGACCATCCCCGGCAAAACCATGCGCGTCACCGTCAGTAGGCTACGGCAATAGTATGCAAGACCTCCCCGGCCCCAACGCGTGCCCCTTGGGTATCGGTATCTACCCGCAGACGCACCACATACACTCCCGGTGCGACCACCGCCCCCGACTCATCCCGACCATCCCACACAACTCCGTACTCTCCTGTACTCACCTCGCGCTGCTCGACCAACTGCCCCACTAGCCGACCACTCAAATCGTAGATCAGCACCTCCACCGGACTGTCGTCGCCTACCTTGATCACCTTGAAATGGAACGACACTTGGTCGTTGACCCCATCCCCATTGGGAGTGAAGACCTCCGGTATCACCACGTCCTCCAACAAGGATCGGCTCTGCAATGCACCCCTCAAGGTCGTGGTGTTACTGATCACTGCCCCTACTGCGTCGCCCGGATCCACCCGCTGCCAATCCCATTCCGCCGAGGTGCTGTTCTGCAGCGACGCCTGCAGCACTGCTCCAGCCGCAAACAGTGCCGTGGTAAAGTCCAGCCGCAACACCTCCACCCCTGACTCCGGACCGATCAGCGGAAAAGCCAAGCGCAGGCTGTCGCCGCTCGTCGCCACAACTTCGACATCGGCTACCGCCAACCCGTCCACATCGCGGCCGGCCAACACCTCGCCCGCACCAGCATACAGACCGTCGAACCCAAGCCTCATGTCCGCCGGTGCCACCAGCAGAAGCTCGTCAAAGCCGGGATCGCGGGGAGCAAAATTCGGCCGCACAAAGAGCGAAAAGCGCTGCTCTTGCCCCAGCGTCTCTACCACCGCCGGTGCCACCTCTCCCGTCAGGCTCTGCGCCACCGGATGCGTGAAATTGAGCCGGATCGAACGCAAGGTCGCGCTCACTGAAGGAGCGTCCGACAACAGGGTTGCCCGGATCTCTAGAAACTCGCGCGGC
>JAPOYQ010000907.1 GCA_026706505.1 Gemmatimonadota bacterium | reverse complement strand
AGGACGGCCAAGCCGGCCACATCGCATGGCACTGGGACGGCCGCGACCAACGCGGCCAGCGCGTGCCGCCCGGCCTCTACATAGTCGAGTTGCACATCGCTGGCGACGCCGGCGACCGCAGCGCACGACGCATCGTGGCCGTGGCCTACTAGGATTTCCCCAAATACGGCGCAAACGTTGCGGAAGTATATACAAATCTATACGACAGGAAATTTCGGTATTCCGCTCACCCCCACACCAAGAACGCAGCCAACAGCGCGACCCACACCGCTTCGAGGAAATGCCAGTACGCAGCGCAGGCCCGCACGGAGAACAAATGCTCGCTGTCGAGCCGATCCATGCGCGCCTTCCACGCCAGCATCGACAACGGCACCATCCCGCCCACCACGTGCAGCGCGTGAACCACAACCAGCGCGAACGCAATACCATAGACACTCACCTCCAGCGCCCGATGGCGGTCGAGTAGCTGCACTAGCGCCGGCACCTGCACAGCGATAAACAACGCGCTCGTCACCCAAGCCCACGCCAACCACCGCCGCAGAAGCGGGAAGTGCCCGCGCTTGGCGTTGTGCGTCGCCTTGTACATCGCCACCCCAGCGCCCAACAGCACTGCCGTTGAAACGCCAAGCGCCAGCGGCAACTCAATGCGCTCGCTCCCTTGCAGCGCCGGACTAGTCAGCCGCAGGTAGGCAAAAGCCGCGATACTGGCCCCAAAGAGCATCCCTAGCGAGATCAAAAACAGGGCCAAGCCCAACTGGCGACGCCCCCGCAGATCGGGTGAGTTCCAGTTCATCCCCAGCGGTACTCAGGCGGGTCGAAGACAAATCCGTGGAAAAAGCGCCGCTGCGCCGGCGAGAGCCTCCGCAAAAAGGCCTGGTCGTAGCGCCACTGCTCGGCACACGCCAGCATCCACGGATGTTCGTACCCATAGTACAGCATCACCCGCTTGCCTCCGCAGCGCGTAAAGGAGCCGGCCGTATGCCACATCGCGTTGTGGAAGAGCACCGCCGTCCCTGGGCCGCCACATATCTGCACGGCTCCGGGCATACCATTCCCTGTGTCTGGCTCCAACAGCGCCTTGTGGCTGCCGGGCACCAAGGTCAGGTTGCCTTGGTCTGGCGCGCTCATGTCGCTCAGGTAATAGCCCACCTTGAACTGCAACAGTGGGATATGCGGCTTGAGGTTGCGAAAACCATCCTGAATGCCGTCGATGTGCCAGCCCCGTCCGTGGTAGTCGGCGGGTTCGACCTCGTAGAAGGCGTCCGTCGAGTGCAGGTGCGGCATCTCGTTAAACAAACCGTGGACGTAGGCCATCATCGGCTCGTAGTCGAGCATTTCCAAAAAGAGCGGGTCCTCGGCCAGCAGGTGCATGACCCTCACGTTGGCCGCGTCGAGCCGATCAGCAAAAGCTGGCTCGTGCTCGCGCCTGAACTCGGAGTCGCGCCGGCGCTCAATGGTGCGCTCCAGCGCCACGTAGAGCGCCGCGACCCGATCCGGCGCGAGGAAATCTTCCAGCACCAAGTACCCGTTGTTGTCGAAGAAGAAGCGCTCGGCGTCTGTGGGATGGTCGGTCATAATCGAAGCCCTCCTAGGGGGTCCACTCCTCCATCATCTCGGCGTACTGGCGCGCCTGATCGGCGATGTCCACGCCGACCTCCTCAGACCACGCCGCTAGCAACTGGCTATACACCGGCCCCACTTGGCCGTCGCCCACCGCCTGAAAGTTAAAGCGCGTGATGGGCACCATGCAGATCGTAGTGCTGGTAAACCACGCCTCGTCGGCCTGGCGCACGTCGTAGGGTTCGATGTCGGCTTCGCACAGGGAAAGGCCGAGTTTACAGGCCAGCTCCATACACGCGCCGCGCGATACGCCGCGCAGGACATTGTGCCCTTTGGGCGTTATTACTTGGCCGTCGCGGACCATGAAGAAGTTGTTGCCCGTTCCCTCGGTGATGAAGCCGTGCTCGTCAGTCAGCAGTGCCTGAGCACCAGCTTCCATCTGCGCGGCCTGCAACTCGGCGATCTTGTAGAAGATGCGGCTGCGGTTTTTGGCCTTGGGGTCGATGTAGCGCGAGGGCACCGACTGCTGGGGCGGGACGACGAAATGCGCCCCCTCCTGATAGAGATGCGCCATCCCGCCGATGTGCCGCACCAGCGGGAAGACGTTGATGGTGACAATGGGGGCCGTGCCCTCCTTGACGAGGGTATCGTATAGCGGCAGGGCACCGCGCGTGACGTCGTGCATGATCTGGAAG
>JAPOYQ010000302.1 GCA_026706505.1 Gemmatimonadota bacterium | reverse complement strand
TGTGCTTGGTCTGTAGTGGAATTCTCCTAGCACTTGTGGGTTGTGCAAAAGATGCCGAGGAACTGGAAGACCCCGTTTTGGCCGAAGTGGGAGACCGCCGGATAACAGCTTCCCAACTGATCGACTTTGAACAGCGCTTGCCGGAGCAGCTAAAGACGAAGAAATCTGGATTGGACGGCTACCGCGACTATTTACAGACAGTCATCGACAAGGAGATTTTCCTCCAAGAAGCGATCAAAAGGGGACTCGACGAGGCACCGGAGGTGGCGCAGAAGCTACAGCGGGAAAAAGCCGAACGGGTGTTGAGCCTGTTGTTCGAACGCGAATTTCTCGCCAAGATCCACGTCGATGAGCAAGAGTTGCGGGCGGCCTACGAGGCTGCGGACAAGGAGCGCGAGGTCAAGCTGCGCCTGATCATCGTCGACACGCAGGCAGAAGCCGAGGAGATCGGGCAAAGCCTTGCCGACGGCCGGGATTTCGCCGAACTGGCGCACAGCCGATCGCAGCACAAATCGACGGCACCGCAAGGTGGGGAACTGGACGGCTATCTGCCTCCCAAACGCATCCCGGTCTATTTGCAAGAATACATAAACGCGCTTGCGGTCGGCGAGTACTCCGAACCGATTCGCCTGCCCAATGACCAGTTCGGGATCTATCAAGTCATGCACTCCCGGCCCGTGAGTTTTGCCACCGCGAGCAACGAGCTGGAGGCCAAGCTGCGAGAGGAAAAGACGACCGAACTGATAGAGGTATTCTTGGCGCAACTGCGGGCCGACATTGACTTGCAGGCCAACGCCGAGACCTTGTATCAGTTACAGCAGTGGGTCGCGGCTGAGCGCAGAGAGTACACCGAGGCCGAGCGCGCAGGGGTGCTCTTTCAATTTCGCGACGGCAGCGTCACGGTGGGCGATTTTTGGGATTACGCCGCAGAGTTGAAGATGGGTTTTTCAGGCGACATTGCCGAGTCGGTGCGCTGGTTCGCCGAAGACGTGCTGCTGCCCCGCACCTTGTTCCTGTACGTGGCCGATGAAAGGGGGATTGACCGCGAAGAGCAGATTGTGCGCTGGTATGAGCGCCGCAAAGACGCCCTGTTGCTGTTGGCACTTAGGCAGACGGCGGTCAAGGACCAAGTCCATATCGAGCCGGAAGCGGTCAGGAAACTATACGACGAGCGGCCCGAGTTGTTCACCGCACCGGAGGAGGTCACGCTGCAGGAGATCATGGTGCAAACTCGGGAAGAGGCCGTGGAGATTGAGGCGAGAATCGAGGCGGGGGAGGATATGGGTGCACTCGCCGACGAATACACCTTGCGGACGGTAGGCAAGGGCGCGCAGGGCACATTTCACATCCACGCCTTTGAACAAGCCTTTTACCCAGAATTGATCGATGCCGTGCGCAACGCCGAGGTCGGTCGGTTGTACGGCCCGCTAGCGGTGACGGCGCAGGCCGCCCAAGTGGTCGGCTCGGAGGCCATGCCTCGGGGCGGCGAGTACTATTCGGTGTTCAAGGTGCTGAAGTCGAATTTTGGCAGCGCACCCGAGTCTTTCGATACCGCGGCGAAGCGGGCGCGGGCGCTGTTGAAGCGCGCCGAGGAGAGCCGCTTGGCGGATGCGTTTTTGATGGGGCTGCGGCGGGACTACGAAGATGGGATCGTCGTATATGAAGACCGCCTCAAGACATTGTTGCCCCAATAGGCAGAGCTGTGTACGTTATCACTATTATCGCAGGACATAGCTGAAGTTCAAAAAGAAATGTGGCGTACATTTGAGATTGTAGAAGTCGAAAGCGATTTTTCAGAAGGAGTACACAATGTCTAAAATTACATTTGAATGTCCAGATGACATACTGCAAACCCTCAGCGAAACGCCTGAACGCTTCGCCGAAAAAGGACGGCTACTGATAGCCGTCAAACTATTTGAACTCGGACGTCTGTCTTCTGGGCAAGCTGCTCGGTTTGCAGATATGGATCGCGTCGTGTTTTTAGATGCCTTGAAGTCCTACCAAGTATCGGCCATCAATCTGTCCCCGGAAGAATTGGCAAAGGAACTCTTTAATCCTGAAGGATTGTGGGAGCAGGCGCAGCCAATAACCTCTCAGGACATAGCCGAAGTTCGCAAAGAAATGTGGTATAAATTTGATCAAAAAGGTTAAGAGTGATGTCTCTGGTTGTAGATACGCACTCATTGATCTGGTTCTTGGCAAGATCACCAGACCTCTCATCCGTTGCTCGTCAAGCTATTGGAGATATAATCTCATCAG
>JAPOYQ010000026.1 GCA_026706505.1 Gemmatimonadota bacterium | reverse complement strand
CACCGGATACTTATTCCGCAAATTGCGCACGAACCGCACGTAATACCTGCTCGACTTGTTGATCCGCACGTAGGCGCGGGCGCGGCGCTGCGACTCGGCGTTGTACGGGACCTGCTCGCGCGTGCGCTCCAGCACCTTGAAAACCGAATAGCCCCGCTCGGTCTTCAACGGCCCGCCCACCTCGCCGACAGCGATGTCCTGCACGGCAGCAGACAGCACGGGAAACAACCCTTGGGTATAGGCATTGAGCTGCATCTGGCCGCCGTGGTGCAAGCTGCCCTCGCGCCGGGTATGGCGCTGGGCCAATGCTGCGGCATCGCCCCCCGCGCGCAACTCATCCCCCAAGCGCTGAGCCAGCGAATCCGACGCCACCAAAATCTCGACGATGGTCGTAATCTCGGGGCGAACGAATTTTTCGGGATGCGCGTCGTAGAAATCGCGCGCTTCTTCTTCGGTTACACTCACGTGCTGGTCAACCTCCCGCCGGCGCAACGCGCTGAGCATCAACTCCTCGCTCTTAACCGCCACTGTCTCCTTGAAACGCTCATCCTCTGCCAAGCCAGCCGCCTCGATCTCAGCACTCACGAACAGGTCGGGCAGCACCCGGCGGTGCAAAACCTCGGCCACGTGCGCGCTGTCCGCCGCCTGTAAACTCCTGCCGGTGAGAAGCTCGTACGCCGCCAAAAAACCGCTGACGGTGAGTTCGCCGCCCCGATACGCACAGAGAACTTCGGCTTGCTCCGCCATGACCCCGTTCTCGACGAGCCGTTGGATCGCCGCCGGGCGCGGCACCGGTGCGTACGCTTGCACGAGCGAATCGCGGAGCGCCTGCAACCGCTCCTGGCGCTTTTGCACCGTCAGCTCCTCGACGATGATCCGCTCCGACGCGCTCAGCGGCGCTGGAATTTCGTCGAGAACTTTGTAGATCACGTAAAAGTCCTCATGGCCGAACACTTCGCGCACCGGCGCGGAAACGCCCCCTATCGCCAAATCGAGCACCTGCTCGACCGTCTCCGCTGACATCTGGTCGCGCGTCTGGTATATGCCAGTGTCGCCGCCCCGCGCGGCGGTCTTCTCGTGAACCGAGTGCGCACTGGCCAACTCGTGAAAATCGTCCCCCGCAGCGAGCTGATCGGTGATTGCGCGTGCTTCCTCCAAACTCTCGACCATGATGCCGCCCAAGCGGAGGGCGCGGTGCCGACCGCTCTCTCGGTAGTACCGCTCTATTTCCTCGGGAGTAAGTTCGATCTTAGCGACGACCTCGCGCTCCATGTACAGCGCCATCAGCCGAGCGCGTTTGAAGCGAGCTAGTTCGCCTTTGAACCAACTGTCTTCAGCCATCTTGGCGGCATCCGCTTCGCGCAGGAGCAGCTTCTTGTCGATCAGGCTTTCGAGCACTTGGCGCTGGCCTCCCTCTTTCATCCCCGCGGGAATCCGCGCGTCAAACTCCCTGAACTCCGACGCAGTAATCGGCTCGCCACCCACTTGGGCCAGCACCAACTCCTCAGGCTCTTGGGCGCAACCCAAGGCTACAATCGCTAGCAAGCAAAAGCGCAACACGGCATCACTCCAGTCCAGCAAATACCGTGATAAAAGTCGTAGTCTCATTCTTACCCTTGTCGTCGGTTTTGAAAACGCCCGGCCGGTCGCTATCCTCAATCACCCGTTCACTCAGGATGCGGCCAAAGCGCAGTCCCGCTTGCGTGGTCAGCCGGTACCCTTGGTAATCGGAAGTCGTCGAGAGCTGCACCGCAATGTGGGTCGAGCGCCAATCCCCTGTGTCCTGCAAAAGCCCCGCCGCCCGCAGCGCGTCCTCGTCCTGCACTCGGTCGCGAAACCACAACTGCTCCACGCCGGATTCTATAACCGTGCGCCGCATGACCGGCAGGCGGGCGATCAACTGCACGGTCAGCGCCCATTCCTCGCGCCGCTCTTCGTCGGCGACAAAAGGCGTCTGCCGCAAAAACTCGCTCTTGCACCTCGGTTGCAAGTCAAAGCGGCCGAGGCCGTATATGTAGTCCACCTTGTTGATCAGTCCCAAGAAACTCGCGGTGCTTTCCAGCGGGCGGCCAATGCTGTCGCGTGGGTCCTCGGCGTTCTGCTGGAAATGCTCCCACTTGAATTTGTTGACCACGTTCAGCCCCTCAATGCCCTGATAATCGAACTGTGCGTACGCGGTATTGATCCAAGTGTCCTGCGCCGCCAGGATGTCGCGCGCCCCCGGCTGGATCGGCGCGCCGACAAAGGGTGCCGGCCCGCGCCG
>JAPOYQ010000385.1 GCA_026706505.1 Gemmatimonadota bacterium | reverse complement strand
ACATGACGAAGTGGCTCAGGCTCTCGAAAGTTGGGCAACTCGTGCAACATCCGGGCTAGGGTCCAGGCTCGACCAGCGACTTTACGCAATTACCAATCCGATGCGAGCGGATTGCGGCGGACAATTGGTGGCCAGCTACTGCGAATTCCACAAACACAAGGGCAAGGACCAAGGCACATTGGCGTCCGAAGCCACGGCAATCTTTGACGAGAAGTGGACTGAGCTCGACACGCGACTCGAGATCGTGCCCGGCAAACGTGTCCTTAAAGAGATTCGAACCTGGTTGCAGGAGGAGTACGGCATCACCCTGACAGACTTTCAGATTCTCAAAGCATACAGGGCGGAAGACGTCCCCCCGGACATGGCGCGTTTGGTTGCCAGCCTGGATGAATTCCGAGCACAGCATTGAAGCGACTCGTCTGCCCAGCACCACCAGCAAGCTTGGTCCCACTACCAGCAACTGCTCGCCAGCCACTAGCGACAAAGCGCCCGAACCTCCCAAATTCCAAACCAAAGCAAGATGCCTCGCTCCGAATCGCTCAGCTTCGAGCGGGTTCCGCGGACCGAGGGCGTCCCGCCCTCGATTGCGAACCAGGCGTCAACGCTGCCGACGTGTTTGAGCCTGGGCCACCATCCCCAATCTAAGCCCACCAACCCATGGAACCTATTCGGCAGCGTCGCTTCCAGACAGGCCCTTGATGCCTAATAGTCGGTACGTGTCTCGCTTGCGCTTGCTCACGACAAACGGGTAACTCGTTTTCTCAATCTCAAAGGTCCGCGTTTCGCCCAGCCTAAGTTCGTGAACCTCATCAGCCAGCCCGGAGCTGTTCGCCGGTGTCGCACCGCTGGATCTCGATTCGGTTCCGAACCGACAGCACGTTTACGGTGCCGTGAACCTGCTCGGTGACGGTATCTGGCTCACCGATTTCTTCGAGCAGTGTCCGGATCCTGGTGACCTCGGTTGGGCTACCGTCCCATCGATAGCTCTTGTTCGGTGCGCGCCAAGCCAGCTCAATCGCCGCATGCTCGGACTCCACCCGAGACAGGAACTCCCCCAGCGATCTGCCGGCGCCGATTCCTATGGCATGTACACGATCCGCGAACGCGTCAATGTCCGACTCCAATAGCTCGAACACGTCATGCAGTGCCGACTCCAAGGCGGAAACCCCGGAAATGTCGGGCGATGTGTTGCCGAGAATCACCAGTTCGGTACTGCCCTGCGCCAATCCGGCGAGCCGGAGATCGAGATGCTGGACAAACTTCTGATCGATCCGCGACACGTCGCCCGTTCTGTCCCAGAACCTCCAAGCCGACTGTTCGAGAACGGCATTGAGCGGTGTGACGAAGTTGAGTAACACGCGCAACGGCAGTGTTCCGGTTCCCAAGTGGGGGGCGTGGATCGTCAGCCGCACGACTTCATGGGCCTTTTCTGCTTTAGCCTCTCGCAGCTTCGTTCGCAAGTCGGTCCGCATTTTTTTGGAGGAGGACAAAAACAACTGGTGTGCGCCCGGTTCTTCGGAACGCGAAGCAGCTGCCTCGTCCCGCTCAACCATGCCCAAAACACGTTCGAGCCTTGACTCGAGTTCAGCGATGTCGTCCGGATAGTTCATAGCGCGAGAAACGGGATGCCTTTGCTGTTCGTCCGGTCGGGGTTGCGCGAAAACAATTCCAAGAAGTAATCGCGCCTTTCAGTGTCGTTCAGGTCGCACACGTAGAAGTCGACCTGCCACTTAGCTCGCACATACGCCCGGTTCTCCTCATCTGAGAGACAGCGGAGGCGCTCAAAGCCGTCTGCAGGCATCAAGTTCACGATCACACCCGGAATGAACAGCGCCAAGTCGATGTCTCCCGGCTCTGGCTTCATCGTGGCGAACGAGCCATCGATCCAGAGATCGCCGTGCACTCCGAGCCCCCTCAGGTGGACGATGAACATCTGCAGCGCAGCAACCATGCGACGGCGAAGTGGTGTATCGAAGGCAGAGCCCACGAACAAGTGGTCTACGTCTTGCGCCTTGATCTCGCGCAGACCGGGCGGGAAGAGAGGCAGATGAGTCCGCTTTGGAGTTGCTGCCATTGACCGTACTCATGCGACCGTGCGTCCTTCGGAGCGGACTCGCCCCGCGAATCCCCGTAGATTACACCCATTCGCTGCAAAGTGTTGGCACGTTGCGCTGAGTTGCCGCGAGAGGCCCCATTGCCTCACATCGGATGATGATTGACTGTGACCATGCTCCCCTGAGCCATGGGATGTGCTTAATGGTAGATTCATG
>JAPOYQ010000233.1 GCA_026706505.1 Gemmatimonadota bacterium | reverse complement strand
CTTCCAGACCCTTGGGATGGTACCAGGTCAAGCCGCCGGCAGAGGTCCGTTGCGGGGCCAACGGGATCTCATTGGCGTCGTCGGGTTCGTCCACGGCCTCACCACGGGCGAGATTGAGGTCCACATCGGCCCACAGCCATGGATGCAGTTGCAGACGGGCTTCCAGATCCAGCCCTGCCCGCCGGGTTCTTCCACTGGCTTCGGTAGTGCCGGCATCGCCGACAAAAACGAATTCGCTCTCTAGGTCCAGCCACCACAGAGCCGCCCCTACGTTCAGCCGCTCAAACAACCGAGTCCGCAGGCCGGTTTCGGCCCCTACCGCCCGCGGCAAGGTCCCTTCTTCAAGGTGACCCGGATCGATGTATCGTCCCGCTAACTCAACGGCAATGTCAGCTTCGCTGCGCCCATCGCGCCGCATGACCCGACGAATCTGCGCGGCGCGGGCGTCGATGACGTTGTTGCGGGCGTCGTTGGAATGGAATCCGGTCCCGACATTGGCAAAAAGATCCAAGGCGCGGTTGGGGCTATACACCAAGGTTGCTTTCGGGCTGAGTATGGAGGCTTGGGCAAAGCCCGAAGCGTGGGGCAACTCGCTGGGGAACCCTTCGCGGTGGTCGTCAACATTGAAGGTAAAATAATCGCCGCGCAGCCCTAGGATCATTTTCAAGCGCGGGGTGAGGGCAAGCTCTTCTTGGACCCACAGGAATAGGTTGCCCTCCAACACATCGGCATTGACCAGCGACGCTAGGCGTTGGCGGTCGGGGCTTTTCCACAAACCCACGGCCGCATTATCAGCGCGCAGGCCGCCCCCTATCGAGGTATGAGCCAAGTACGGGCCCCAGTTGTGGAAGAAGGAATACCGGCTGTTGATCCCGGTAACTTGGCGATCATCGGTCTGTTCGATGGTATCGCCGCGCTCGGGGTCGTCGAGGAAGAAGGTGAAGTTGGAAAACAGCTTAAACTGATAGCTAACCAAGTAGGCCTGCAGATCGAAGGTGCTCGTGCCGGCCTCTTGAACGTGGAGATTGAGGTGGAAATCTTGGCGACCGGTGGTGCCTCCTTCCAGATCATCAATGGCACCCCAGCGGTCAATGAGGCCCTGTTCTACGGCCCGTTGCGGGATCTGCCCGGAGGCATCCCAAGCCGAACCAAACCCGCTGGTGGTCAAGGTAAGGGTGGAGCGGTCGGAGAGGTGGTTGTGGTATTTGCCGAAGAGATTGAGGCGCTGCAGGCCCTGGGGCCGATTGACCGGACCATCGGTGTGGTAGTACTTGCCTGCGAAATAGGCACTTTGCTCGGTATCGGCCAGCGGAATCTGATAGAGCATGGTGTACTCGGCCGTGTTGAAACCGCCCCCTTCGAGGTGAATGGCATTGCCGTCAAGGTGGTCGCGAGTGCGGTAGGCGACGGCCCCGGCCGTAGCCAGATTGCCGAATTCGGCAAAGTACGGCCCTTTATTGACGTCCAAGCTCTCGACGACTTCGGGAATGAGGAAGTGCAGGTCGGCGTAGCCTTGCCCGTGCCCGTGGGAGACCATATTCACGGGCACCCCATCTACCGAAATAGCTACATCCGTGCCGTGGTCGGCGTCAAAACCGCGTAGAAAAATCTGTTCGGCTTTGCCGCCGCCAGCGTGTTGGGCGATGATGAGGCCGGGGGCCAGTTGCAGCATCTGATGGGCCGTGTGGCTGGGCCGGGTTTGCAGGTCAAATTGGCGCACTGCCCGTGAGGAGGCCGCGGAAAAGGCCCGGTCGGCTTGGATCAGCATTTCGCCCATGTGTACGGGGCTGGGAGTCAGGGCGGCAGTCAAGCGAGCCTGCTCGCCAGAAACCACCTGCAAGGTCTCGGTGCGGGTGGCATAACCAATCATACTGATTTCCACTTGGTGGGTGCCTACAGGCACGGCCGGCAATACGAACTGACCTTCTAAATCCGTGACAACTCCAAGCAGGGTATCGACGAGGCGAATGTTGGCCCCTGGCAGCGGCGTACCGCTGTCCGCGTCGGTTACCGTACCACTTAGACTGGCTGTCTGGGCCGTTAGAGGATGGACGGCTAGCAAAGCCGCCGAGATCGACATATAGATCATACTACGCATGAACTACTTCTCCTTTCGGGATAAAACACCTTCAGGTACCCCATCTTTCAGCGGATCAATCTGGCAGTGCCGCTTTACACACAGAAAGGTAAATATAATAAAATTAAATCGAAAAGGATAAGCGGCGTTACCCCGGATGAGGACTCGACCACCCTCAAATGACTTGCGCCCCGCA
>JAPOYQ010000582.1 GCA_026706505.1 Gemmatimonadota bacterium | reverse complement strand
GGCGGTATTCGCCGTGGTGCCTCTAACTCGGAGACGATCCTTCATGGAACTTTCGCCCGCGCAGATTCGCTTCTTCAAGGCCTTCGGCTATCTCTACTTTCCGCAGCTTTTTGCCCCCGACGAGATCGCCTGGATCACCGAGGAGTTTGAACGCTCCATCCAAGCCCACGGCAACGGCGCGCAACACGACGGCAGCAAGCGCACCATGTTCGGCGGCCCCATCGAGCACCGCGAGCGGCTGTGCACCCTCGTAGACGACGAGCGCATCGTCGGGATCTGCAACAGCGTCCTCGGCGAGAACTTCAACTACGCCAGCGGCGACGGCAACTACTACAGCGGCGATACCGGCTGGCATCCCGATGGCAATTGGGGCCAGCTTTTCTCGGTCAAAATCGCCTTCTACTTAGACGATCTGACCCGCGACACCGGCTGTCTGCGCATAATTCCCGGCAGCCACCACCCCAGCCACTTCGTCCGCGCCGAGGGCATTGACCTCAACAACTCCGTGGAGCTGTTTGGCATCGAGCCGCGCGACTTTCCCAGCAGCCTCGCGCTCGAGACGACCCCCGGCGACCTCGTCATCTTCAACCACGACCTCTACCACGCCTCCTTCGGCGGCGACCAGCGGCGGCGCATGTTCACCATGAACCTCACCCGCCCCTGCACCAACGACGCCGACCTAGCCACTCTCAGGGACTACCTCAGCCGGCACTCCCCCGGCGGCTACCAAGTAGTAACCGGCGGCGGCATGTTCTATCCCACCATGCTCGATACCGCCAGCCCGGAGCGCATGGTGCACTTGCGCCAATGCGCCGAAGTCCACGACGAGCTCTTCCCAGAATTGGCGCGGCATTGACGATCAGCCCGCTCGTGCAGATATTTTCTCTGCGCCCGTAGCTCAGTTGGCAGAGCAGCTGACTCTTAATCAGCGGGTCCAGGGTTCGAGCCCCTGCGGGCGCACCAATAAAAACAATAACTTACGACAATTATACGACAACGGCGAAAAGGCTGTGTTACCACATTGTTACCAGCCAACACGGTTCAAGTCGTTGTCGCTATTCGGTCGTGGGCTACTTTGAAATCTGAGAAAACCGAAAAAACCCCGTGCCAAATCCTCTGGCGCGGGGTTTTTCTTTAAAAACAGCCCTCGTCAAAAAATATATTTCCATAAATCAAACCTCCATCGCTTTGAAATAGCTGCCTTAGCGGTTATTATTGCAAATAGCCTGCTGGCATAGCGGCTCATATCTATTGGAGGATTGATTTGCAGTTGCAACAGATTTACATAAGGACAGACTCGAAGAGCAGATTGACCACTATTGAGCGAGGACGAGAGAGTATTTCTTTTGATCCCGATGACTCTACTTCGATAGCGTCTGCGCTGAAAACCCTTGGGGCACGCGGCACAGAAGACGCATTGTCTCTAATAAACTGTTTAGACAAATGGGCGATTTCACCGATGCCTTCTTTTTCTAAGCTTCTTACCGCAGCAGCGTGAGCTTGCGCGTTAAAACGTCCTCGCCGGTTACCAACCTATATAAATAAGTGCCGCTGGCCAGAGGACGACCTGCGTCGTCGCGACCATCCCAGCGCAGCCGATGGAGGCCGGCCTTCTGAGGACCTTGGCGAAAGACCCTCACCCTCTGCCCTGTCAGCGCGAACACCTCCACGCGTGCCGGCCCCGGTTTCAGCAAAAAGTAGGACAGGATTGTCTGACTGTTGAATGGATTGGGCGCATTCTGCTGCAACTGTGGGCCATCAGGCAGGCCAAGCCGGTCTTGGGCGAGCACTATCAGCTTGGCTCGCGCCGACGGGCTGAAGTGGTCGGCGAACAGGAAGAAATCGCCGAAGCCGACCTCGCCATCGCCGTCGAGGTCAAAGTGGGGGTTACTGCTGCCGAAGCGGTCGGCGAACAGGAAGAAATCGCCGAAGCCGACCTCGCCATCGCCGTCGAAATCGGGCATGATTTGCCCGAAAGCGGTATAATTCACCGGGGTCCAAGGGAGTTGCAAATCCCATAGCAGTATTGTGCCATCCCGAGACCCGGAAGCGAGCGTGGTACCATCGGAAGAAAACGACACCGAAGGAATCCTATCCGTATGTCCTTCTAGGATGTCGAGTAGTTGTCGGGTCCCCACGTCCCACAGCGTGACCGTTCTATCCCAATCCCAACTCCCGGAAGCGAGCGTGGTGCCGTCGGGCGAAAACGCCACCGAAGAGAGCCCACCCGTATGCCCTTTGAGGGTGGCGATCCGCTCTCGGGTCCTCACGTCCC
>JAPOYQ010000661.1 GCA_026706505.1 Gemmatimonadota bacterium | reverse complement strand
GGTCATCGGCGAGATCACTGGCGATGGGGCGCTGTCGCTCGACGACTCTCTGCTCGGCGGCAAGCCCATTGACGACCTCGACCTAGCGGTGATTTTGGGCAAGCCGCCCAAGATGCTGCGCCGCGCGATGCGCAGCCAGCCCGTGCGGCAGCGCCTCGACTTAGGAGAGCCTTCGATAGCCGAGGCCGCCGAGCGCGTGCTCCGCTTTCCAGTCGTAGCGGCCAAGACCTTCCTCATCACCATTGCCGACCGCACGGTTACTGGCTTGGTAGCCCGCGATCAGATGGTTGGTCCCTATCAGGTGCCGGTCGCGGATTTGGCCCTGACTTGTCACTCCTTTCAGGGGTATACTGGGTCGGCCATGGCCATGGGCGAGCGCACTCCTCTCGCTTTGATGGATGCGCCAGCGTCTGGACGCATGGCCATTGCCGAGGCCGTCACCAACATTGCCGCGGCGCACATTGGACCGATTCACCGCATCAAGCTGTCGGGCAATTGGATGTGCGCCTGCGGCGAGGAGGGCGAAGATGCGGCCCTGTACGATACAGTGCGCGCAGTGGGGCTGGAGTTTTGCCCGGCGCTAGGGGTGTCGATTCCGGTGGGGAAAGACTCGCTGTCCATGCGGGCGGTGTGGGAAGATGCCGAGGGCGCGGCGCACAAGGTGGTCGCACCGTTGAGTTTGGTCGTCTCGGCCTTCGCGCCGGTGGACGATGTGCGCCGCCACGCCACGCCTGACCTAAAGAGCGGCGATACCCGGTTGCTGCTCGTGGATTTGGGTCGCGGGCAGAACCGCCTCGGTGGCTCTTGCCTCGCTCAGGTGTACAACCAAATCGGCATTGGGACTCCGGACGTGGATGCAGGTGATGTGCGTGGCTTGTACGAGGCTGTGCAGACTTTGCTCGACCAAGATCTCGTGCTCGCGTACCACGACCGTTCCGATGGTGGCCTTTTCACTGCGGTGGCAGAGATGGCGTTTGCTGGCCGCTGTGGCGTGGAGTTGATGATCGACACGCTAGGCAACGATCTGCTCGCCGCGCTCTTTTGCGAAGAAGTGGGCGCTGTGATTCAATATCGCGTCGAGGATGAAGAAGCCGTGTACAAGGTCTTTGCGGAGCAGGGCATCGCCGACTTGGTGCATAGCGTGGGCCAGCCCGTTGACGACTTACACCTGCGCATTCGCAGTGGCGATGATCCCGTCTATGACGCCCCGCTACTCGACCTCCACGCGGCGTGGGCTGAGCTGACGTATCGGATGCAGGCCCACCGCGACGATCCGGACTGCGCCCGCGAAGAGTACGAGGCCCTTGCCGATGGCCAAGATCCGGGCCTGAACTTCCACTTGGCGCACGAAGTCGCTCCGACCATAGGAGGGAAGGCGCGGCCCCGCGTGGCTGTGCTGAGGGAACAGGGCATCAATGGCCAAGTGGAAATGGCCGCGGCTTTTGACGCAGCCGCCTGCGAGGCGGTTGACGTGACCATGACCGATCTGTTGGAAGGCCGCGTCGAATTGAGTTCGTTGCACGGGCTGGCTGCCTGCGGCGGCTTCAGCTACGGGGACGTGCTTGGGGCCGGGGCTGGCTGGGCGCGTTCGATTCTCTTCCACGACCGCCTACGCGAGCAATTCGCCGCCTTCTTCGAGCGGCCGGATACCTTTTCACTGGGGGTGTGCAATGGCTGCCAGATGCTGTCGCACCTCAAGGAGCTGATCCCGGGCGCGGCCAACTGGCCGCAATTTGTGCGCAATCGCTCCGAGCAGTTTGAGGCGCGGTTCGCCACCGTGGAAGTGCTGGAGAGTCAATCGGTGCTCTTGCGCGGTATGGAGGGGTCGCGCCTGCCCATTGCGGTGGCGCACGGCGAGGGCCGCGTCCAATTTGGCGACGAGCAAGCACTAGAACGAGCGCGGATGCAAAATCAGCTCTGCTTGCGCTACGTGGATAACTATGGCGATCCGGCCGAACACTATCCGTCCAATCCGAACGGTTCGCCCGGCGGGTTGACGGCTCTGACTAGTGCCGATGGTCGCGCTACCATTATGATGCCGCACCCCGAGCGCGTCTTCCGCAATGTTCAGCTATCTTGGCGTCCAGCGGAGTGGACGGGCGAAGAAGGGCCTTGGCTGAAGCTATTTCAGAACGCCCGCGATTTTGCCGTCCAGAGCTAGTTGACGCCTGCTCTGCGCACGGCCTCAACGCGATGTGGGACTTTTTTAGGTACCCACTTAGCTCGACTTTATCCAAAAGAGATGACAGCGGTCCAAGAAGCTCCTAGTATAGATG
>JAPOYQ010000868.1 GCA_026706505.1 Gemmatimonadota bacterium | reverse complement strand
GCAGAAGGACAGGCATACACGTGGACGTACTCGGTCGACGCCGAAAAGGTTTTTGGCAATGGGCTTGCAGCTTATAAACAGGGGCGTTTCGACGAGGCTCTCAATCACCTGCGGCAGCTAGCGGGGTTCCCGCTCAACCAGCGGTCCAGCGTTGGTCAGTTCCTCGTGGGAAAAGCTCTGTACAGCCTAGGGCACTTTGCCGATGCCATCGACGCGGCCTTGGCCTTGCAGCGCCGGTTTCCCGCGAGCCGCTACCTGCCCGACTCCCGCCTGTTGATCGGCGATTCGTTTTTCAGCATCAAGCACTACGACGAGGCCGCGTCCCAGTACGGCCGTTTGCTGGCCACGCAGGCCCCTCTCGGCATCCAAGCCCAAGCGGCCGAGCGGTTGGCGGCCATGGCTTGGAACGGCCAGATAAAGGAACAAGAGCTGACGCGCTTGCGTCAGGCCGTGGGGGCTAGACGGCTACGCGAGGCTCTGTTCTTCGGCCGGGCGCGCTGGTATCAGCGCCTCGGCTGGCAAGAGGAAGCCGCCCAAGCGATGCAGACTTATCGCGATAGCGTCGTCAGTGGCATATTCGCTCCGATAGCCGCCGTCTGGGGGAGCGATCTGACTGCATATAGCCCGCGCGTTGGCACGGAATCGCCCCGGCTGGGCTTGCTGCTGCCGCTTACTGGGCCGGATCGCCGGATCGGCGAGGAGCTCCACGATGGTGTGCAATTGGCCAATCGGGAAGCCGGCAGTCCCTTTGAACTGGTAATCGACGATATTGGGATTGACTACGGGAATTTGCCCATCGCGACCGATCGCGCCGACTCCGTTAGCGAAAGCCTGGCCAGCGGTTTGTTGCGCGTGGCGTACGGTACCCAGCGGCTGCTGGATCAAGGCGTCGTGGCCATCGTCGGCCCGCTCAGGAGCAGATCTAGCGTGGTGGCGGCCACGGTCACGGCGCGCGCTGGCGTTCCCCTGCTGGTGCCGCTGGCTCAACAAAGCGGCTTGGATTCGCTCGGCCACGGCGTTTTCCAGTTGAGCACGGTCTCGAAAACAGAGGCGCGTCTGTTGGGCGAGTACGCGACCCTCGTCCTCGGCTTGGAGCACTTAGCGATCATTTCCCCTCTCAGCGACTACGGCTGGGATTTCGCGCGCGAGTTCACCCGCATTGCCGAGCGCAACGGCGGCCAGATCGCGCACAGCGATTGGTATGTGCCCCAAAAGACCACGGATTTCCGCCACGTTTTTGAGGAGATTCGCGCGGCTGGTTTGGCGCTGATACCGCCACCTGCGGATACGCTCGAAGTAGTCGAAGAAGAGCCGGTGGAGGATAAATTTATCGACACCATCGACGGGGTGGTGGTGGTGGTCGAGAGCTTTGCGGACGCCAAGACGATCGCGCCCCAGGTGCATTTTCACCGCTTGCAGACCCAAGTCCTTGGCAACGATGCTTGGTGGGATCCCGAAGCCATCCGGCAGATGCGTCCGGGCGAGCGCAAGAATTTCGACGGGGTCATTTTCGTTTCCGCGCGGCAGGTCGAGTCCGCGGCTGAGCAGTCGTTTGTCAGCAACTTTCGCAAGCAATTCCGCCGCGACCCATACTACGCGGCGGCTGGTTACGACGCCATCCGCTTGCTCATTGACGGATGGAAACAGGGGTACCGCGATCCAACCGCACTGATCGAGTGGTTGGCCACGGTCCGTTTCTACGAAGGAGCCTCGGGCATCATTTCCCTGTCGCCGGATGTGCGCTCCAACAGCGCGCTGACCTTGCTCAAAATCGAGCGCGATAAGGTGCGCTCCCTCGACACGGGCGATCTCCCGAAAATGGGTAGCGCCGAGTAGGACGCATCGCGTCGCCAAGTATTGCGTCCCTAGTTGACCGAATTTATATTATTTAGTTTGTATTTTTAGTTATAACAAGAGCCAACGCCATGCCCACATACGAATACGAATGCCAGCAGTGCGGCCACCGCTTTGAAGAGTTTCAGAGCATCACGGCCGAACCGCGCCAGACCTGCCCGGAAGCAAATTGTACAGGCCCAGTCAAGCGGCTCATCGGCATGGGCGGCGGTTTGCTGTTCAAGGGGACGGGCTTTTACACAACGGACTATCGCAGCGATGGATACCAAAAGGCGGCTAAGGCCGACAAAGACAGCGGTAATGGCAAGGCGGGCGATAAAAAGAGCGACGGCAAAGCGAAAGCCGCCAAAGCCGATTAAGGAACTTTCTCGCGCGATGCGTGGTTAAAACGTAGATGTGGTCGAGGATACTACTGGGAATTTTTAT
>JAPOYQ010000870.1 GCA_026706505.1 Gemmatimonadota bacterium | reverse complement strand
GGGGGATACCGCTGAGGGGGCGATGTTGGCAACGCTTGGCAGGACGTCGGAACCGGAGACGGCGCGTACCATATCTTTGGGGCCGACGGCGAAGTTGAGCGCCAGGTATCGGTGGGGGTTTCGCCCTTTGGCGTGGGTGCCGATACGCTGATAGACTTTTCCGGTACCTCGATCCAACCTCGGTTCATTGACCCATCTGTCAATATCGCCCGAGCCGATGTCAATGCCGGGAAGACCACCATCCCTTTGCCCTATATCCCCGGCTCTAGGGTCCTCAGCACGGATCACTGTATTTTCTGGGGCAATTTTCAACCTTCGATCAAGTTAATGCTAGATGGCGATCCGACCACGGCCACTTTCCGCACCTTTGTCCAGCGAGTCGGCTCGCCGCCGGGGGTGGGCTACACCTGGACCAATTCCGTGGTATTCGATTTTGGCGCTGGTGTGCCCATCAACCGCATTCGTTTCTTCCCCCGCCTGAGCCGCAGGGAGGATCACCAACTGATCGAGACTATGGACGTGCCCACGCCGGAGGTGGAGATCTTTGGCGAAGACAGCTTCCTCGACAATTTCTTAGCTTGGTATGAGATCCGCACCGGTGACAACTCGGTCGTCTTTGCTCCAGATCCCTGCAGCGGTAGCGGTAGTCTTACCTGTGCCGAGTGTAGAGCGGGGGCTTCCGGCACTGTAGCGACGAGCAAGCGGCGCACCGTTTTGGGCGACTTGCGGTGGGTGCGCAATGGCGATCCCATGCTGACGGTGCTTGAATCCACCCGCGAAAACCTCGACCCCATCGTCGATATGCGCTTTCCCACGCGCTCGACCCGCTGGCTTACCCTGCGCACCTTTCCCCTGCGCGACTATGAAATCGCCGAATTTGAAATCTACGGCGACGGCTACGTCCACGAGACGACCTACCTCACCCCTATCCTCGACTTCGGCCAAGCCGTCACTTGGGGTAAAATACGCTGGGAGGGCGACATGCCCGATGGCACCCGCATCGAGATCCGCACCCGCACCGGCCACACCCCTGATCCGCTGCTCTACTTCGCACCCAATATCAACGACGAGCTTATACCCATCACTCGTGCTCAATACGACAAAATCGACAAAGCCGCTCAACTGTTGCCCATCTACGACGCCGACAACTGGAGCTTCTGGTCGTCGCCCTACGAGTTTGCCGCCGGCCTGCGCAACCCCAACCAGCCGGCTAACGCCTGGCAGGACGGCATGCTGCTGTCGTCGCCTGGCCCCAGCCGATACATCCAACTCGCCATCAAGCTCTTTGCCGACTTCCACGTGGCCCCGCGCCTGGATCAACTGACCCTGCAGTTGAGCGAAACCCTGTCGGCGCAGGCGCTCGTCGGCGAGGTCTGGCCCATCGAGGTCAACTCCTTTGAACCCACGTCCTTTACCTATGTGGTCTTGCCCACCCTCAATGACGACAACGCTGGCTTTGACCGCTTGGAAATCCTCACCCACGTCCGGGCGCATGCGGTGCGCGCCGTGCGCATCGATGGGGAACCCGTCGCCCTAGACCAGTTCGTCCCGCACCTGCTCGACGATCGTCTGGTCGTGTCCTTCCCACCGCTGACGGGCAGCGCCGACAACTTCAAACAGGTCGAGGTCGATTTTGACGTGCCGGTGCTGCGCTTTGGCACCGAGTTCAGTGGGTGGGTGTTCAACAGCACAGATCCCGACCAGATTCGGCAGCGCATCGATCCGGGCAACGCCACGTACCGCTTTGCCGGTGACTTGCTGGCGGTCAACACGCCGGTGGGGGGTGATCTGCTAGTGGATGTGCAGGTACCCCAAGTGTTTACCCCTAACGGCGATGGGATCAACGAGATGCTGACCATCACCTACAAGCTGCGCGAGGTTACGGCCGACCGGCCAGTGCAGGTGCGCATCTACGATTTGGCCGGCCGACTAGTGGCACATCTGCCGGTGTTCAAGGCCCGCAGCGGAGCCTTCATCCAGCAGTGGAATGGCTACAATGAGCAGGATCGTCTAGTCCAGCCTGGCACTTATATCTACGAATTGACCCTCGATTCCGAGGAGCAATACACCCAACGCGGTGTCTTTGCCGTCGCCTATTGAAGAAAGCGTGGAAGATATTTTGTTTCAAAAACCCTAAGCTTAGGTGTATACTTAATCTTCACAATCTTTGAACTGCACTCTTGTATTGGTGAAGCAGCAAGGAGGGAGTTATGGCAGGCATAATGTTGCTGTGTTTTTGCGGCGTCTTGCTGGGTGCTGCGCCCGTGTTGGGGGGGACGGAATACC
>JAPOYQ010000656.1 GCA_026706505.1 Gemmatimonadota bacterium | reverse complement strand
TTCTCGCCGGTGCAGATCGGCGTCTCGGTCTGTTGGCAGATCTTGGCCAAGGCGGCGACATTGCCCCACTCCCAGCGGATGGGATCCTCCAACCACAGCAGGTCGAGGTGCTCCACGTCTTTGCAGATGCGCAAAGCGTCGGCGAGGTTGCAGGAACCGTGCAAATCGATGGATAAGTCGATGTAAGGGCCAATCGTCTGGCGCAGGCTTTCGATGGTGGTGACGATGTGGTGGTGCTGCTGGCGGCTGATGGAGCGGTCGTACGCGTCGAGCTTCCAAGGATTGGGCACATCGAGATCGAATTTGATCGCGGTGTATCCTTCGGCCACTACCTCTTTGGCCATGGACACGTAGGCGCTGGTTTCGTACACCGGATCCAATTGCCCGCTGGCCCGCGTCTCCTGCCAGCGCCGCGCGTAGTCTTCCCGCGTCCAGTGCGCGCCCGAGTGGCAGTCGCAGTACACGCGGATGCGGTCGCGCAGTTTGCCGCCCAGCAGCTCGTGCATAGGCGCGTTTAGCTGCTTGCCCCGGATGTCCCACAGGGCGATTTCCACGCCAGCGCCGCGGCCCTGCATCTGCCACAGGTGGTCGTAGTGCAGTTGATTGATGTTGGTCGGGTCGCGGCCGATGAGCATTTGTTTGAGCTGCTCGATGGGCCCCCCAGCCCACTCGCCGAGGCCGACGATGCCTTCGTCGGTGAAGATTTTCAGCAAGGACCAGTGGCGATTTTCAGCGCCGAGGGAGGGCGTAACTTTAATGTCGGTGATCTTCATATGCTCTCTTTTCTAGGCAAACATAGAAAGCGCGACTTCGGATGACCAGCGAAAAAGCCAGCATCTTCATCCATCCACGATCTCCAGTATAGAGCCGTCGGGCTGAATCCGCCGTCTTTCCGCCTCGACCCCCTCAAACCACCCCTCCAACGCCCCTAACATCCGGCTCGCTCGCTCCGACTCATCCGTCGCCATGTTGTTCTGTTCAAGCGGGTCGTCGTCAATATTATACAACTCCAAATCAGCCGGCGGCGGGACAATCAACTCGGGATCCGGCTCGCTCATCAGCTCCGTCACCTCGTCGGGGTGGTATTTGTATTGGATATCCACTTCCACGTAGCGCTCCATCACGCGCTTATCCGCATCGGTCTTGGGTTTTTGCGCCAACTGGGGACGGACCAGCTTCCACGGCCCCTCGCGCATGGCCGCGTTGATCCAGCCGACGGGCTGAAATTGGTTGAGCTGCCAAAATCGCGCCGGAGCGTCATCGCCGACACCGCGCAACACCGCCGCGGCGTCGCGCCCGTCCAGGGGTCGCCCGCCGGGCCGCTCGATACCGCACAACCCGGCCAAGGTCGGCAACCAGTCCATACCGTGCACCAACTCGTCGATCTGCCGCCCCCCCTCCAACCCGCCGCGCCAGCGCACGATCATCGGCACCCGGATGCCGCCCTCGTAAACCGACCCTTTCTGCCCGTTAAAGCCGCAATTGTAGCGCCGTGTATCCGTGCTCATCCCCTCGGGCACTTGGTCGGGCCGCAACCCGAACGCCGGTCCGTTGTCGCTGGTGAACATCAGGATCGTATCGTCCGCCAGCCCCAAGTCTTCCAATGTTTCCGCGATCCGCCCGACACCCCGGTCCATGATCTCGTTCATCGCGTAGGTAATCGCCACACCCGGGCTCATCCCCGCGTCGAGATAGGGCTGCACCGTTTCGTCGGGGGCCTGCAACGGCGAATGCGGCGCATTGTACATCATGCAGAGCAGAAAGGAGTCCTGCCGGTGCCGCGCGATAAAATCCACCGCCTCGTCGGTGAACACATCGGTCAAATAGCGCCCGTCCGCGGTCTCGCGCCGCCCGTTGCGCTCGACCCACCAGTCAAAATAATCCATCCACCCGCCGCGAAAGCCCAAAAACTCATCGAAGCCGCGTGCGTTGGGATGGTAGCGATCGTCGAACGCGCCATTGTGCCACTTGCCGATCAGCCCCGTCGCATACCCCGCGTGTTTGTACGCATCGCCGATGGTCACCTCGTCAAGCGCGATGCGGTCCATCCCGCGCACCTCCATGGGTGTCAACGCGCCGGTGCGGTGCGGGTAACGACCCGTAAGAAGCGCCGCCCGCGACGGCGAGCAGGCCGGCGCGCCAGCGTAGTGTTGGGTCAGACAGACCCCCTCGCCAACCAGTGCGTCGAGATGGGGCGTGCGGGCCGGGCCGTCGTTAAAAACGCCGAAATCGCCATAGCCCATGTCGTCGGCGACGATAAGAATCACATTGGGTCGTTTTGGCATTGCGA
>JAPOYQ010000124.1 GCA_026706505.1 Gemmatimonadota bacterium | reverse complement strand
GGGAGAATACGCTTCATACCCGGAATACACGGAGCCGTTTGGGATGCGGATGACGAGTTGTTGTACTGGGTCGATATCCTCGGCCACGAGGTCTATGTGTACGATCCAGTGAGCGGCATCAACCGCACCATCCCCACGTGCCAAGCCGTGGGTACGGTGGTCAAGCGGAAGAGCGGCGGCCTCGTCGTGGCCTTGCACAATGGCTTTGCCCACATCGACTTGCGGACGGAGCGCATGGTGCCCCTCGGCGAGGACCCCGAGCGTGAGATCCCCGCCAATCGCTTTAACGACGGCAAGTGCGACCCGGCTGGTCGACTGTGGGCCGGGACGATAGAGTTTGGGGGTGCCCGGGACCAAGGTGCACTCTACTGTCTCGATGTGGATCACTCGGTGAGCCGAAAGGTCGAGCCGGTCAGCGTGTCCAACGGCATCGTCTGGAGCGCCGATCAGCAGACCATGTACTTCATTGATTCTGGCTTGAACAATGTGCGCGCGTACGACTATTGCCGCGATAGTGGGGACATCAGCAACGAGCGCGTGGTGGTGGAGTACGGAGGGCCGGGAGTGTTGGACGGCATGGCCATCGACGAGGAAGACGCCTTGTGGATTGCCGTGTTCGGAGGGTGGTGCGTCCTGTGTTACGACCCCCGCTCTGGGGAGTTGATGCGCCACTTGGAACTGCCCATGTCCAATGTGACCTCGTGTGCCTTTGGCGGCGCGGATCTGGACCAGCTCTACATCACCTCAGCAAGCCGAGGTTTCGACGCTGAGGCGCGGCAAGCTCAGCCTTTAGCCGGCTCGCTGGTGCGGGTCGAGCCAGGCGTGCGCGGCGTGCCCTCGGATGCGTTTGTCGGCTAGATGGCGATGGCGCGCATCTCGTCCGACCAGTCGCGCCACATGTCCTTTTGCGGCGGCTCCTGCTGGGTTTGTTCGATGTCTTTCTTGAGAAAATCGTAGAGCACGGCTTGGCGCAGTTGGCGCGAGGTGTTTGGGCTAGCCATGTGGCCGAGGCGGTGGTGCCAGAAGACGATGTCGCCGGCTTGGCCGTGGGTGTCAACGGGCGTGCGCTGGTTGAATTCAGTGCGCACTTTTTCGTAGGTGGCTTCGTCTTGGTCGCGGAGGTACTGCGAGGTGAAAGTCGGGTAGAAGGCTCGATGGCTTTCGGGCCAGACCATAAAGCTGCCGCCGTTGGGCGGTACGTCGTCGATGTAGCCGACCACGCCAAGGTGGAAGGGATGGCCGTCGGTGTGGCAGCCTAGGGCTTGGGGCGGGTGATCGCCGTAGGGCAAGGTGCAGTAGATGCCGCGAATGCGCTCGGGCTGGACGAGCTGGCCCTTGCCGAGCATTTGTTCGGCCATGGCCCACACCTTGGGATCGGTGGCGAGCAGGCGCACCATCCACTCCTCGCCGCCCGGCTCGCGGAAATTCCAGCGAAAGCCACGGCGGTGATTGGCACCGTCGGGGTTTTCTTCGTCTTCGCGGAACGGGCCAACCCAAGTGTCGGGGTCGTCGCGGCGGCGGCCCGGAGGTGCGCCGTCCCACAGCCGGGTGCGGGCGCGCTCCATGAGCGCGGGGTCGAGTACGCCTCGTTTGACGAGGTAGCCGTTGCGCTTGAAGAAGCGCATTTCGTCGGTTGTCAGTCGCATGGTACATTCCTCCCAGTGGAGAGCATAGAAAAAGCCCCCGATTCTGTCCACCCAAATAGGAGTCTTCATACATGACCGAAGTAGAGCGATATCTGTTTGACCTCCAGGGTTATCTGATCGTCGAGGACGTGTTGGATGCGGAAGCTGTTGGCGAGTTAAATCGGCTGATTGACGCCCAAGAGATGGGTGCGGATGTCGAGCAGGCGGAAGGGCGGCTGCACACGGGCGGGTTTTTGACGTGGGGTCAGCCCTTTGTCGATTTGCTGGACCACGAGCGCATTATGCCGCTGCTCAAGGTGATCTTAGGCGACGGTTTCCGGCTCGATCACTACTATGCGATCTATCTGGAAGCCGGTGCCGAGCGACTCGGGTTGCACGGAGGCAACACGCCCTATGACCCGCCGGAGTACTATCACTTTCGCAATGGACAGATGTACAACGGGCTGACGGTCGTCTCTTGGAACTTGGCCGACACTGGACCGGTGCATGGTGGTTTTTGCTGCATTCCGGGCAGCCACAAGGTCAATTATCCCTGTCCGCAGGAAATCCGCGAGGCCCACGTCGAGGCCGGATGCGTGGTGGTGCCGGAGGCGAAGGCCGGGTCGGTGGTGATTTTTACCGAGGCGCTCACGCACGGCACTGCGCCGTGGCAAGCC
>JAPOYQ010000521.1 GCA_026706505.1 Gemmatimonadota bacterium | reverse complement strand
CATGGTCTCCTTTCTGGCCGATGAACGGCGTTCGCTTACCGAGACGCGGCTAAAGGCTCATTTGGCCACGGCGCTGGGCGGTTGCGCAGCCGAGAAATTGATCTTTGCCGAGCGCTCGACTGGAGCCCAAGGCGACTACCAGCAAGTAACGCGCTTGGCTCGTTCGATGGTCTGCGATTGGGGTATGAACGAAGAGCTTGGCCCTCTCTCATTGGGCGGCGGCGACGACGAGGTCTTCCTCGGCAAGGAATTCACCCGCAGCCGCCACTTGAGCGAGGAGACGGCCCAAGCCGTCGATCGCGAGATCCGCAAACTGGTGGTGGAGGCCGAGGAAACGGCGCTGCGCATCCTCGGGGAAAAGGAGGACAAGCTCCACTCCTTGGCCCGCGCCCTCCTCGCGTACGAGGTGCTCGACGACGCGGAGATCGACCAAGTCTTGGCTGGAGAGCCTCTCGCTCGCGACCCGGTGCGCGCCTTGAGCGACGAGGATGAGGCGTGATCTGGGAGTTGGGAAGTCGTACCCTCCATTTTGTCGACCAGGTACAGATCATGGGCGTCCTCAATGCGACGCCCGATTCGTTTTACGACGGGGGGCGCTACTGCGAGCCTCAGGCCGCGGTGAAGCGAGGCTTGGAGATGGTGGAGGAAGGGGCGGCAATCGTCGATATTGGTGGTGAATCGTCGCGGCCGCCGATGTACGGGATCGCCGAGGAGGTCTCGGTCGCCGAGGAGTGCGCCCGGGTTCTTCCAGTCGTCGAGGGCCTCCGGTGCCAGAGCGATGTGCCCATCTCGGTTGACACGGTCAAGGCCGAGGTGGCGCGTCAGGCCCTTGAGGTGGGGGCCGATATTATCAACGACATTAGCGCCCTGCGGCACGATCCAGCCATGGCAGAGGTCGCCGCACAGGCCAAGGCCCCCGTGGTACTGATGCACCGCCGGGGCACGGCGGCTACTATGCAGCAGAATACCCGCTACGATGATTTGCTCGGGACGGTGTACGCCTTTCTGCAAGAGCGCGTACGCGTCGCCCATGCCCAAGGCGTCGAGCGCGTGGCCGTGGACCCGGGCTTGGGATTCGGCAAGTCGCGGGAGGGCAACCTCGTCTTGTTGAGGATGCTAGAGCGCTTCTTGGACTTAGAGTGTCCATTAGTGGTGGGCGCTTCGCGCAAGTCCTTTATATGGAAGACGCTCGGGCTCTCGGCCGCCGAGAGCTTGGAGGGCAGCTTGGCGGCAGCGGCTCTGGCGGCTCGGGCCGGTGTCCACGTACTGCGAGTCCACGACGTGGCCGCGACGCTACGGACCGTCCGCTTAGTCGAAGCCGTGCGGGGCCAAGCACCGTGCTAAAAGACCCGGTCCTGTTCCACCTCTTCGGCTTTCTGCCCGTCTCGCTGACCTCCGTAGTGGATATCCTGCTGGTGGCCTTTATCTTTTTTCGCTTGCTCTCCCTGATCAAGGAAACCCGAGCCGCGCACATGGTCGCCGGGCTGCTGCTAATGGTGATCGTGGCCTTGGCTGCGCCTTGGCTCAAGATGAGCGCCCTGTCTTGGCTTTTGGAGCAGGCGCGCTCTATCTTGTTGATTCTGCTGGTCATCCTCTTCCAGCCCGAGTTGCGACGGCTCCTCCAAGTCTTGGGACAGACCCCGGCGTTCCGCTGGTTTTACAAGGCCGAGACGTCACGGGTCATTGACGAGGTTGTCAGCGGAGTGGGGCGCTTGGCCGACTTGGGGTACGGGGCGCTGATCGTGCTGGTGCGCCAAGTCCAGATCAGGCAGATCATTGACACCGGCGTGCCCTTGAACTCGGAGGTGTCGGACGATTTGCTGGCCACAATCTCCACCCCGCGACCCCCGCTGCCCGACCGAGCCGTCGTCATCCAGGGCGAGCGATTGGTCGCGGCCCGCTGTCCCTTGCCTCCGCCCGAAGAGGTCGAAGATCAGCGATTGGGAACCCGCCATCGGGCGGCATTGGGGCTATCGCAGGAATCGGACGCGGTAGTTATCGTCGTCTCCGAGGAGAACAGCACCATTTCGCTGGCCATTGGTGGAGTTTTTTGGCGGGGGTTGGACCGTCGGCAACTCAAGCTGCGCCTGCAAGAGCAGATGGCCTAGGGCCGAGCGCAGCGCGGTTGCACTTTGCTTGACATAGTCCCGGCAGTACTCTAATTTGAAATTTTTATTTCAATTAAATAATAAAAATTATGAGAAATAAACAGATGCGGCAGACCCGCATACGGGAGCTGCTCTACAGAAGGACCATTGATACGCACGAAAAATTAGCCGAGGTCCTCCAGCAACAAGGCATCGAGGTCAGCCAGTCGACCTTGTCGAAAGACTTGCGCGAAATAGGCGTGGTCCGGGTGCCCCAAGCCGATGGGGGATTTCGCTATACGCTGCCCGAAGCTGGTTCCACGTTGCGCGACCTGCACATCCTAGAAAGAGAGTTGCAGGACTTTTTGGTCCAGACCGAACAGGTGATCAACATGGTGCTGGTGCGCACTGCGTCGGGGCATGCCCAAAGCGTCTGCGAGGCCATTGATCGAATTGGTTGGGCTGAGGTCGCGGGTACGCTTGCCGGTGAAAACACGATCTTTATCGTCACTCGTTCCGAGCAAGATGCGGCGAAGTTAGTCGATAAGATCAACGCGGTGTGCGGCGAGGAGAACTGATGGACACCGAAGTCTTGCAGGATTTGCAGGTCCAGATCGGCAAAGCCGAGACCCTGCTAGAGGCTCTGCCTTATTTACAGGAATTCCGCGGCAAAGTGATGGTCGTCAAATACGGCGGTAGCACTATGGGCAGCGGGGATACTGTGTACAAGGACATCGTCTTTATGCAGGCGGTCGGCATCCGTCCGGTCGTGGTCCACGGCGGCGGCCCAGCCATCAACCGCCGCCTGCAAGAGTTGGGCATTGAGAGTCAGCGCGTAAATGGGCTGCGGGTGACAGATGCGGCGACGATGAAGGTGGTTGAGGATGTGCTCTTTGGCGAGGTTAACGCTCGGATCGTCCGCGAGATTGGCGTGCTAGACGGGCGGGCCTTGGGTGTCTCGGCCAAGGATGCCGGGATCATGCAGGTGCGCAAGCACTGGGTTCAAACCGACGGTGGAGCCATGGATATCGGCTATGTCGGCGATGTCGAGCATGTGGATACCGCGCCTTTGTTGGACTTGATAGACAAGGGCATGATCCCGGTGGTTGCGCCGATTGGTCGCGGTCCGGAGGGCGAGAGCTTCAATGTCAATGCCGATACGGCGGCTGGGGAAATCGCCGCAGCTCTACACGCTGAGAAATTGGTTTTTTTAACGGACGTACAGGGCATTATGCGCGATCTCGCAGATGATTCGTCCCTGCTATCAACCGTGCACGTCTCTGAGGTGGGCGAGTTGATTGACCAAGACGTGATCTGCGGCGGAATGATTCCCAAGGTCGAAGCCTGTGTCAAGTCCGTCAAAGCCGGCGTGCGCAAAACCCACGTCATTGACGGGCGCGTGCCGCATGCGATGTTGCTTGAGTTTTACACCCGGCAGGGTATTGGCACCCAAATTGTCCAGTAGGACGACGGAGAAAACCATGAAAACCGAAGACATTATCAAGGGCGAGGCGCAATACATTTTGCAGACCTACGGCCGGCCCGAGTTTGTACTGGAACGGGGCAATGGGGTCTATCTCTTCGATATGGACGGCAACCGCTACCTCGATTTTGTCAGCGGCTTGGCAGTCAACGCGTTGGGCTACGGCGACTACGAGGTGCTCAAGGCCATTGAGGCACAGGCCGCCAAGCTGATGCACGTGTCCAATCTCTACCACACAATCCCCTCGGTCGAGGTGGCAAAGCGGCTAGTCGAGCACTCGTTTGCCGACCGGGTGTTCTTCTGCAACAGCGGCACCGAGGCGTGGGAGGCCTCGCTCAAGTTCTGCCGCAAGTGGGGCAACACCACTCACGACCAGCCCAAAAACCGCCTCATCGCCTTTGAAAATTCATTTCACGGGCGGACGTATGGCTCCATCTCGACGACCGGCCAGCCCAAGTACCACAAGGGGTTTGAGCCGTTGCTGCCGGGTATCGACTTCGCCCAATTCAACGATTTGGCCTCGGTGGAGTCGCTAGTTACGGATCAGACTTGTGCGATTTTGGTTGAGCCGGTGCAGGCCGAGGGTGGAATCCACGCCGCGACTGCGGAGTTTCTCACCGGGCTGAGGCACCTGTGCGACGAGCGGGAGATGCTGCTGGTCTTCGACGAGATCCAAGTGGGGTGCGGGCGCTTGGGTTCGCTATGGGCCCATCAACAGTACGAGGTTGAGCCGGATATTATGACCTTGGCCAAGGCCCTCGGCGGCGGCTTGCCAATCGGCGTCGCGCTCTTGCGGCAGAAGGTGGCCGACGCCATTGAGGCTGGCGATCACGCCGCGACGTTTGGTGCCAACCCCGTGGCCTGCGCCGCGGCGACCGCGGTTTTGGACAAGCTGTTGGAGCCGGGTTTTATCGACGGGGTGCGCGAAAAAGGCGAACACCTGATTGATCGCCTGCAAAAGTTGCAACAGCGCTGGCCTGAGCACATTGCCGAAATCCGCGGTAAAGGGCTGATCGCCGGCGCGGTCACCAGCCAGCCGGCTGCCGACTATCTGGCCGCCTTCCGCCAGCGCGACATCTTGGTGGCCACGGCCGGGGCTGATGTGGTGCGCTTTCTGCCGCCGCTGGTCGTCGAGCGGGATCGCATCGACGAAGCAGTAGATGTATTCGACGAGATCTTGCGTCAAGGTGTCTGATGGCCGCGGTACAAACGCCTTGGGGCGGGCGGTTTCAGTCCGCGCCGGCCGAGCTGATGGAGCGCTTCAACGCCTCAATTGGCTTCGACCGCGAGCTATTGGAGGCCGATATTGCCGGCAGCGTGGCCTACGCCCGCGCCCTGCAGCGGGCCGGCGTCCTCAGTGCTGGGGAGTTGGAGCAAATCGAAGCGGGGCTAAAGCAGGTGCAGGAAGAATTTTCAGCCCCGGACTGCGCACTTCCCGACGCGCTTGAAGACATCCACATGGCGGTGGAGCAGCGGCTGACCGAGCTGATCGGGCCGGTCGGAGGCAAGCTGCACACCGGGCGCAGCCGCAACGATCAAGTCAACTTAGACGAACGGCTCTACCTGCGGGACAAGATTGCGTCGCTCCAGGCGCAGATTCGCCACCTGCAAGGCGTGCTGCTGGCGTCGGGCGAGCGGCACAGCAGCGTGGTGCTGCCTGGCTACACTCACTTGCAACAAGCCCAACCGGTGCTTTTCCCCCACTATGCGCTGTCGCTGTTCTGGATGTTGGAGCGCGACCGCGGACGGCTAGGGGACGCTTGGCGGCGGGCGGATTTTCTGCCGTTGGGTTCCGGAGCGTTGGCCGGGAGCGCGTTTCCGCTCGACCGGGCCTTTCTCGCCCGCGAACTCGGGTTCTCGCAGGTGACCCCCAATAGCCTCGACGCGGTCAGTGACCGGGATTTTCTACTCGAGGCCCTGTCTGCGCTGGCAATTCTAATGATGCACTTGAGCCGCTTCTGCGAGGATTTGATCCTCTGGTCGTCGTCGGAGTTTGGCTTTGTCGAACTCGACGATCACTTCGCGACCGGATCTAGTATGATGCCACAAAAGAAAAATCCGGACGCGCTAGAGCTGGTGCGCGGCAAGACCGGTCGGGTGTACGGCAGTCTGATGGCGTTGCTGACGACGATGAAAGCCGTGCCGTTGACGTACGCCAAGGATCTGCAGGAAGATAAAGAGCCGCTCTTCGATGCGCTGGAAACGTCGGCCATTTGCCTAGAGGTTTTCGCCGGTGTTTGGGAGAGCATGGAGGTGCGCGCCGAGCGGATGGAGTCCGCGGTGGATTCCACGGCCTTGGCAACGGATTTGGCCGACTACTTGGTAGGCCAAGGCGTGCCTTTCCGCGAGGCCCATCGCGTCGTCGGCCGCTTGGTACGGGCTTCGCTAGAGCAAGGCCGCGACCTCACCGACCTTAGCTTGGAAGATCTGCGTGCACACAGCGCGGATTTCGGCGAGGACGCGCTTGGTCTGCTCGACGTGCGCCACAGCTTGGCGCGCCGTAATATAGAGGGAGGCACCGGTCCGCAGGCCGTGGCCGAACAGATGGAGAAGGCGCAGCAGGTATGGGCCGGGAGCTGACAGAATGTTAGTGACGATTAAAGACATCGAATTTTACGTGCGCGAGATGCGAATGCGCATGCCGTTTAAGTTCGGCAACGTGGTTGCTGATAGCCTGACTGCGCTGCACGTGGCCATGGATCTAGAGCTGAGCAATGGCCGGCGGGCGCGGGGCTGGACTGCGGATATGCTGTCGCCTAGGTGGTTCGACAAGGACCCAAACAAGACGATGGCCGAGGGTATCCGCGACTTGGTGGATGGAGCGCGGGCGGCCGCGGCCGCTTATCGGGAGTCGGGTCGGGCTGGTGCGACCCCATTCGCAATATGGGAGGCAGGCTACGAGGCGGGTCGGGCGTGGGGCCGAGAGCGGGGCACGAACGACCTGTTGGCATCCAACGGCGCGGCCCTGATGGAGCGGGCACTCATCGACGGCTTGGGGGTCGCGCTGGGGCAGCCCTATTTTGCGCTGTTGCAGGACAATGTATTCGGGTTGGCGCTGGGGAGGATTCATTCAGAGCTAGAGGGGCTGGAGCTTGCGGCGGTGCTGCCGGCGGCACCAGTGCGCTCGCTGTACATTCGCCATACGGTCGGTCTGGTCGATCCCATCCGCACGGCCGCGATTGCGCCCGAGGAGCGGTTGAACGACGGGTTGCCGCAGTCCTTGGAAGAATGCATTCAGGTCCAGGGTCTGCGCTATTTCAAAATCAAGATCGGCGGCGACCCTACGGATGATTTCGAGCGCTTAGCGGAGATCGCCTCGCTCTTGGACGAGAGCGGCGCCGAGTACCACATCACGCTCGACGGCAACGAACAGTACGGCGACGCGGCCGATTTGCTGGCCTTGTTGGAACGGGTTGAAAAGGGCCTAGGGGCGTTTTACCACCGCATCCTCTACGTCGAGCAGCCCATGGACCGCGCCCTCTCCCTCGATCCGGCCCTAAAGAGAGACCTCGAGGTTTTGGCGGCGAAACGCCCCCTGCTGATCGATGAATCGGACGAATCCGTGGATTCCTTTCGCCGCGCGTTGGACTTGGGATATAGCGGCGTCTCGTCCAAGTCTTGTAAAGGGTTGGTCAAGGCGCTGGCCAACAGCGCACTCGCTTGGCAGCGCACGAACGCGGGCCATCCCTGTTTTGTCTCGGCCGAAGATTTGACCGTGGTGCCGGTGGTGTCGCTGCACCAAGATTTGGTGCATGTGGCGGCGTTGGGGATCGATCACGTCGAGCGCAATGGGCACCACTACGTGCGGGGACTGGACCACTTGTCGGCTGCTGAGCGGGCGTGGTGCTTTGAGCGGCACGGCGATCTGTACCGCTCCGAGGGCCAGAGCGGCTTCCTCGACATTCGCGATGGCCAGATTTCGGTCGGTTCCCTGCAACGGCCTGGTCTCGGGGTGGATGGCGCAGTCGATATTGAGGCCATGCAGCCGTTGGCGGAGACGCAACTCTCGTGAGTGCCGTAGAAATAAGGCTTGAGGACGTGCGGTTTTACATGCGGAATGTGCATACCCGCATGCCCTTCAAATACGGCGCGGCCGTGCTGACTGCGGTGCCGATCCTCCACGTGGTGGCTCACGGTGAGCTGAAAAACGGCACTCCGGTGAAAGGGGTTGCAGCCGACATCCTTCCGCCTAAGTGGTTCGATAAGGACCCGGCCAAAAGCTACGAAGACAATGTCGTCGACTTGCTATGGGCGGCGCGTGCGGCGCGGTCGGCGTACTTGGATGCGGCGCGGTCGCCCGCGTCGTTCTTTGCCATATGGCAGGACGGTTATGCGCAGACGGTATCTGCTGGCGACGCACACGGCCTGAATCGGTTGACGGCTGTCCACGGCAGTACGCTGATGGAGCGCGCCCTGATCGACGCGGTGGGATGCGGTGTGGGCGCGAGTTACTTCGAATTGCTCAAGGCCAATCTCCTCGGCTTGGATCTGGGGGCGATTCACCCCGAGTTGCAAGGAGTGGAGCCCAGCCAAGTGATCGGAGCTGCGCCGCTTGCTCAATTGCACGTGCGGCACACGGTGGGATTGGCCGATCCGATTGTCCCAAGCGATATTGCGCCCGAGGAGCGGTTGGACGATGGGTTGCCGCAGTCGCTGGCCGATTGCGTCGAATGCCAAGGGTTGACGTACTTTAAGGTCAAGGTGAACGGCGACTTGGAGGCCGACTTGGCGCGGTTGGCTGCGATTGCCGAGTTGTTGGACGGGCGCGACGCCGAGTACAAGGTCACGCTCGACGGCAACGAACAATATCGTGAAATGGACGCGCTCATTGGCTTGATCGAGGCCCTTGCAGCCGAGCAGCCGCGTTTGTACGAGCGCATCCTCTACGTCGAGCAGCCCCTAGAGCGGAGCGTGGCTTTGGATGCTGCACTGGAACCGGGCATCCGGGCCGCGGCTGCGCATCGTCCCTTGCTCATCGACGAGTCGGACGATGCGCAGGACACCTTCCGTCAGGCTTTGGCGCTGGGATACGAGGGCGTTTCGTCCAAAGCGTGCAAAGGGCTGGTCAAGGCGCTGGCCAATCTGGCGTTGGCGCGGCAGCGGGAGGGTTGTTTTCTCTCGGGCGAGGACCTGATGAATCTGCCGGTGGTGCCCCTGCACCAAGATTTGGCGCACGTGGCGGCCTTGGGGATCGGGCACGTTGAGCGCAACGGGCACCACTACGTGCGGGGGTTGGATCACTTGACCACAGACGAGCGGGCGGCCTGCTTGGCCACGCACGGGCAACTCTATCGGGAGATGGACAGTGGGTTGGTGGCCTTGGATGTGCGGGAGGGAAAGATCGAGGTGGGGTCGCTGCAAGTGGCGGGTTTGGGCGTGGGAGTGTCGGTGGCAGTGGATGAGATGGTGGAGTTGGAGGAATGGGAATTTGCGTCGTTGGCCTGAGCTAGGAAATGGCTATGCTGGACGATTTTTCCCTAGAAGCGCTCGTCGCCTATGCGGAGGCACATCCGGTCATTGCCACCTTGTTGCTGTTGGTGGCGATGGTATTGCTAGGCAGCCTGCTGCGCAAGATTTTCAAGGTCGCAGTAGTGTGCGCGATTGTCTTGTTGGTCGGCCTGTACTTTACCCAAGGTGACGACTCGGACTGGTGGAAACGGGTCGAAGCGATCGGCAGCGAGGTTGTGGCGTGGGGCGAGGCGTTGCTAGAAAAGGCCGACGAGATCTTTGAGAAAGGGAAGCAGCAACTAGAAGGAAATTAGGCCACCCCGGCCTCTTTTAGTTGCGCGATAAAGGCCGCTTCGTCGAGCACTTCGACGTCGAGTTCCCGCGCTTTTGCCAGTTTAGATCCCGCTTTTTCGCCGGCGATGAGGAGGTCGGTTTTTTTGCTGACGCTGGATGTGGTCTTGCCCCCCAAGCGCTCGATCAGCGCGGCCGCCTCGTCGCGGCTATAGGCCGACAGGGTGCCGGTGATGACTACGGTCTTGCCGTTAAAATGCAACGCTGGCGCGGCTTCTTCCTCTTCCATTGCAAACTGCAACTTAGCCTTATTCTTGAGCTTGTAGAGCACTCGATCAAGTGCGGGGAGATCGGGGAGGCTGGCGTAGAGGCTGCGGGCGATGGTAGGGCCGATTTCGTGGGTGGCTTCCAGTTCTTCGACGCTGGCCTTGCACAGAGCGTCGAGGCTGCCAAATGTCCGGGCCAAGGTGCGGGCCACGGTCGCGCCCACGTGGCGGATGCCGAGAGCAAAGAGCACCCGGTCGAAGGGCTGCTCCTTGCTGCGGTCGAGGCCGTCGAGGAGGTTTTGCGCCGACTTTTCGCCCATCCGCTCTAGGGCACCAAGGGATTCTACGTTGAGCTCATAGAGGTCGCTCAAGTCCTTTACCAACCTCTGTTCTACCAATTGTTCGACCACGGCTGGTCCCAAGCCCTCGATGTCCATGGCGTTGCGCGAGGCGAAGTGTTCAAGGCGGCGGCGGAGTTGGGCGGGACAGGTGGGGTTGTCGCAGCGCGTGACGGCTTCTTCGGCGTCGCGGGTGAGTGGACCCCTGCACGAGGGGCATTGGTTGGGGAAGACATATTCTGCGGAGTCGTCGGGCCGCTCGCTGCGATCTATCCCTACGACTTTGGGGATCACGTCACCGCCCTTTTCGATGAGCACGGTGTCGCCGATACGAATATCCTTGCGGCGGATTTCGTCCGCGTTGTGGAGGCTGGCCCGGGCGATGGTTGAGCCAGCCAAAGGCACGGGTTCTAAAATAGCCACTGGAGTCACAGCACCGGTACGTCCGACTTGCAGATGGATATCGAGAAGCCGAGTGCGGGCTTGATAGGCCGGGAACTTGTAGGCCATGGCCGAGCGCGGACTTTTGGCGGTATAGCCCAGCCGTTCCTGCTGGCTGAGGCTATCGACCTTGATGACCACTCCGTCGATTTCGTAGGGGAGATTGGCGCGAGTGGAGGCGTAGTGGTCATAGTGGTCGAACACGTCCGCTAGCGAGGCGCAGCGCCGATGCTCAGGGACCATTAGACCCCAATCGCGGAGTGTTGCGAGGCACTCGCTGTGGCCCGTCTGGCCGCCTCCTTCCGCGTGTATCCAATAGGCGAAAAAGCGCAGGTTGCGCTTGGCCACTAGGTTGGGGTTTTGCAGCTTGAGCGAACCGGCCGTGGAGTTGCGCGGGTTGGCAAAGAGCGGCTCGTCGTCGGCCGCGCGCTGGGCGTTAAGCTGATCGAAGTCGTTGCTTTCCATATAGACTTCACCGCGTATTTCGCAATTGACCCTCGGCTGCCGCAGCCGGAGGGGGATGGTGGGGATGGTGCGGGCGTTGGCGGTGATTTCGTCGCCTTGGACTCCGTCGCCGCGGGTGACGGCGCGCACGAGTAGGCTGTCTTGGTAGATGAGACTGAGGGCCACGCCGTCGATTTTTAGCTCGAATACGTACTCGACTGCTTCGTCAGGTAGGCTCTGGCGCACCCGCCGGTCGAAGTCTTCCACGTCTTGGCGCGAGTAGCTATTGTCGAGGCTGAGCATGGGCCGCGCGTGGCGCACAGTGGGGAAGTCGCTGGTGGGGGTACCGCCGACGCGCTGGGTGGGCGAGTCGGGCCGCTTGAGCGCTGGGTGCGCCTCTTCGAGGGCCTGCAATTCTGCGAGGAGGCGGTCGAATTCTTGGTCGGAGATGGTGGGGTCGGCGAGGACGTGGTAGCGGTAGAGGTGTTCCGAGAGTTCAGCGGACAGTTCAGCGATGCGTTGGGCAATGTCTTGAGTCATGATACAAAGTACGATAGGCGGGGTGCCGAGCCGCGTCAACCCGCCTCGTCCTTATTGTCCATTGATGAATCCAGCCTTATATTTTTGTCGCGGAACGAGATAGATATGACTGCTACTTGGCGCGACTACTGGGAACTGACTAAACCGCGAATTGCCTTTTTGGTGCTGGTTACGGCCGCCTTCGGATTTTTCTTGGGCGGGCAAGGTATCCACGCGCCGCTGCTTTTTTGCTGTCTGCTCATCGGCACGGGCTTGACCACGTGCGGCTCATCGGTGCTCAACCACTATCTGGAGCGCGATGTCGATGGGTTGATGAAGCGCACGCGCAATCGGCCCTTGCCGACCGGGCGCGTCAAGCCAGGTACGGCTCTGTCGATGGGGTTTATGCTGGTTCTAAGCGGCGTGTTTTTCCTGCTTTTTACCGCTGGGTTGTTGACGGCGTTTTTGGCGCTTCTATCCGCGTTTCTCTACGTGGTGGTGTACACCCCGATGAAGCGGCAAAATTGGCTCAACACCTCGCTGGGGGCCGTACCGGGTGCCCTACCGCCCGTAGGGGGCTGGACGGCGGCGACCGGCGCGATTGATCCGGGGGCCGTGGTCCTGTTTCTCATTCTCTTTGCTTGGCAGCACCCGCACTTTTACGCCATTGCTTGGATCTTCCGCGACGACTACCGGCGCGGCGGTTTCAAGATGTTGCCCGTGGTCGAGCCGGATGGGAACAGCACCTGCTGGCAGGTGATGGGCTACTTAGTGCTGTTGCTAATCTTTTCGGTGCTGCCTTCGTTCATGGGTCTCACCGGGCCGTTCTACCTAGCCGGGGCGCTGGTATTGGGCGCGCTGTTTCTCGCCTCCGGTCTCGCGCTTAGCTTTTCGCGCTCGGTGGCCAGTGCGCGGCGGTTGCTCAAGGCTTCGGTCCTCTACCTGCCGCTACTGTTGGTGTTGAGCGTGGTGGATGCCGGATTTTAGGAGTGCGGCTTGCGCCCGCTCGTACTCTTCGGGCGCGTTGAGATTGGCAAAAAGCAGGCCGCGCTCGTCGTAGGGCCGCCAATCCTTTTCTCTTACCAGATCCAAAGTCAGATTGCTCAGTAGGTCGCGCATGCCGCGCTGATCGGCCTGTATGGCGGCTTCTACGGCCATTAAGCAGGACGGCTCGTAGAGCGCACAGAGCGGTTGCAGCCCTGTGGCCGCGTAGGGCACGACCGCTTGATGTGGCCCGCGCCGGTTGACGAGGTGGCGGAGGAAGTCCGGAGTGAGAAAGGGCAAGTCGCAGGCGAGGAGGAGCACGGGTGCGCCGGTTGTGCTGAGCGCGGTGTACAGGCCGCCTAGCGGCCCAAGTCCGGGACGGTGGTCGGGATGGACGGGCAGCCCGAGATGGGCATAGGCAGCAGAGTCACCGATGATGACGCGGGGATAGCCGAGGGGACGCGCCGCAGCGAGGACGCGCTCAATCAGAGTCTGGCCGCCTAGTTGCAGGAGGGCCTTGTCGCGGCCCATGCGTCGGCTCTGGCCGCCGGCTAGCACGGCGACGTGGATCATTCGGGGCGCTGGCTAGAGCGGCGGTTGATCTGGGCAGCCGCGTACCCTGCGCCAAAGCCGTTGTCGATATTGACGACAACCACGCCGGCCGCACAGGAGTTGAGCATGGCCAAGAGAGCGGCGAGGCCGTGGAAACTCGCGCCGTACCCCACGCTAGTTGGCACGGCCACGACC
Organism: Gemmatimonadota bacterium; assembly: GCA_026706505.1. The sequence continues at coordinate 9,239 of JAPOYQ010000521.1, read as the reverse complement.
GGAATATCCACCAGCCCGCCGACGACGCTGGCGAGCGCGCCCTCCATCCCGGCGACTACGACGATGGCCCGAGCCTGCTGCAAGAGCTCGCGGTACGCTAGGAGTCGGTGCAGACCGGCGACGCCGACATCGCAAACCTCCTCGACATGAGCGCCCATAGCGCGAGCCGTGACGACGGCTTCGCGGGCCACGGGCAAGTCCGAGGTGCCGGCTGATACTACGGCCACTAGGCCCTCGGGCGTGGGGCGTTCGGTTCCTGGTACTAGAACGGTGCGGGCGAGAGGGTCGTGCTCGGCGCGGTCAAAGCGCTCGACGAGTGCTTGGGCCGTGGTCGCTTCGACGCGGGTGGCCAGCACCTGTGCGCCATGCGTGGTTATGCGCTCGGCGATGGCCAGCACCTGCTCGCAGGTCTTGCCTTGGCCGAAAATGACTTCTGGGAACCCAGTGCGCAGGGCGCGGTGGTGATCGACGTGAGCAAACCCGAGGTTCTCAAAGGGCAGATTCCTAAGCCGCTCTAAGGCTTGGCTCGGCGCGAGGTCTCCGGTGGCGACTTGCTCTAATAGGTGACGGAGTTGTTCTTGGTCCATGACTGGAAACCTGGGATCAACGGCAGCAGCGGAAGCCAAGGACGGGCTGCTCGTAGTCTCGCAAGGGCGAATCGGCGATGATTTCCGTTAAGACCTCTATATCATATGGGTCTTGGCCTCCGCTGGACAGGGTACCCACAAGGGTCGCTCCGTCGCAGGCACCGCTCGCAGATACGCTGCTTGCTGCGACGTACACCGCGAGGTCGCCGGCCTCGTCGATAGCGGCGACCCATTCGTCCATGTTGCCCGTCAAGTCAAAGACGCCGGTCGCGCCGCCGCAGTTGGGAAATGAGCCGGAGGGCGCGAGTTGTTCGGCTGGGTCGCTGCTGAATTGGGAGAAAGCCGAACCCGGCACGTTGCAGAAGCGCATGCCAAAGTGGTCGCGGCTGTCGTAGGCAGCCAAATCGTCGGTCGAAGAAAAATTCCGCATTTGGCCGGCTTGACAAGCGGTGCCCCACTCGCTCGGGCTGCACAGGCGCTTGTCCTCGGCCGCGCACAGGCGCGCTGCTTGGAAAAACGAAGCGGACTGCGGCCGCTCGCCCCTAGCGTTGGGATATTCGTACGCGTCAATTTCGTATGTTTGACTGGTGGTTGGCAAAATCAGGCGCACCATGCCGCCAGCCGGCAAGGGCGGCTCGATTGGAACGTGGAGGGCGATTTCGCGCTCTATGGTCGCCGCGCCGTCGCTCGCAGAAACGCGCAGTTTGTGGTCGCCGGGAAAAAAGGCTACGACGACGGCGCGCGATCCGATTTGCCGACCGGTTTCCTCGTCGCGGATGGCCTCTGGCCAAATGCTGAGGCTGTCCTGTCCGGCTACCTCTTCCCAGTGGTATTCGAGCTGATCGCCGTCTGGATCGCTGCCAAACGCGTCGATAACTATCTGCGGCGCGCTAAACGCGCTAGTCGCGTCGGTCATCACTTCCAACATGGGTTCGCGCTGCACGACCTCCACGAGGAAGTTTTCGATCAACACCTGGGCGTCTTCGGCGCAGCGCTGGCGGTCGGCTAGATCGGGTACGGCATCGGCTTCGCAGTTGCGGTCTTTTATGAGGACCTGCACGACAAATTGTTCGCCGGAGCCGGCGATGGTTTGGGGAGCGAACCAAGAGTTGGTCTCTTGGGCCCGCGAATCGCGGAAGCTGCCTCCGGATGGAGCTCTCCACTCGTAGAACACAGGATCGTCGTCCTCGTCGGCTGCGCGGATTTCAAAGCGAACCTCGCCGCCGCGCTGGACCTGGCAGGCCACATCCGCGCTATTGAGCAGGGTATCTGGGAAAGCCTTGTCCGGAGACTGGCAGATCATCCGCGCCAAATGCAGGGTCGGAGGGTCGTTGGGAAGCTCGTCGTGGAGCAAGCTGCAGGCGCCAAGGGTGAGGAGTGGGGCCAAGAGGCGCCAACCAAGGTTCATTCGTTGTCGATCAGCAGGTCGAGTAGCCGCTCTAGATCGCTATCGCTGTAGAATGCGACCTCGATCTTGCCCTTGTTTGCCGCGGTGCGACGGATGTTGACCGCCGTGCCGTAGCGATGCTGCAACCGCTCCTCATAGTCGCGGACGTGGGGGTCGCTGGGGACTTCTTTGGGAGACTTCTTTTTCTTGCGGCCTGCGCGCTGATTGGCGACTGCTTTTTCGACTTCGCGGACGGCCATTTTTTCTTCGACCGCCCGGCGGCCCAACGCGAGCCGGTCTTCGTCTTCTTCGAGGCCGAGCAGGGCGCGGGCGTGCCCCATCTGCAACTGGCCATGCCGCAAGAATTCTTGGATTTCTTGCGGCAATTGCAACAGCCTGAGGAGATTGGTCACGGTCGAGCGATTTTTCCCCACCTTGCGGGCGACTTCCTCTTGCGTGAGAAAGCACTTGTCGGTCAGCGAGCGGTAGCCTTCGGCCTCTTCGATTGGGGTCAGGTCTTCGCGCTGGATGTTCTCGATCAGCGACAGCTCCATCAAATCTTGCTGAGACTCGATTTCGTGGACGATCGCTGGTATTTCTTGGATCCCCGCCTTTTTTGTGGCCCGCCAGCGGCGCTCGCCAGCGATGATCTGGTAGCTTTGGCCGATGCGGTTGACGGTGATGGGCTGGATGACGCCTTTCTCTTGGATCGAGTGCATCAGTTCGTCGATGCTCTCCTCGTCGAACTCGGTGCGAGCTTGATAGGGGTTGGGTTCAATCTCGTCGACGTTGAGATAGACGATCTGGCGCGAGGCGTCGCCTTGGCCGCTAGGTTCGGCATATTCCGGGATGAGGGCGCTGATGCCCTTGCCGAGGACCGGCTTCTTACCCATGGTCGATCACTTCTCCTGCGAGACTCATATAATCCTGAGATCCCTGCGACAAAATGTCGTAGAGTACGATGGGTTGGCCGTGGCTAGGGGCCTCGGCCAGACGCACGTTGCGGCTGATGGAGGTCTTGTAAACCTTGTTGCCGAAATAGGACTTGACCTCTGAAGATACTTGGCGCGATAGGTTCAAGCGTCCGTCGAACATGGTGAGCAGGACGCCGGCGATCTGGAGCTTGGGGTTGAGATGGCGTTGGATTTGGCGCACGGTGTTGAGCAGTCGGCCAAGGCCCTCTAGCGCGTAGTACTCGCACTGAATGGGTATCATCACCGAGTCGGCTGCGGTTAGGGCGTTGAGGGTCAGTAGTCCCAAAGAAGGCGGACAGTCGAGAATGACAAAGGCGTATTGGTCGCGGACTTGGTCGAGCAGCCCGTCCAACTTCTGCTCGCGGGCGATCATGTTGACCATCTCGACCTCGGCGCCCGTCAGGTTGATGTGCGAGGGAATCAAGGACAGGAAGGATATCTTGGTCTCGTAGGTGACCTCGGCAGTCTCCTTTTGCCCGATCAGCGCGTGGTAGATATTGGCCGTTTCGACTTCCTCGCTGTTCTGAAAGCCGCAGCCTGAAGTGGCGTTGGCCTGCGGATCCATGTCGATGAGCAGGGTCTTTTGTTCGGCCACGGCGAGGCAAGCCGCCAAGTTGACGGCTGTAGTAGTCTTGCCGACCCCTCCCTTTTGGTTGGATATGGCGATAACCCGGCTCATGGCAGAAGCTCACTCGGCAAGGGCGGCTTGGGCGGCCGCCAAGCGAGCGATGGGCACCCGGTAAGGGGAACAAGAGACGTAATCTAGGCCCACGTCGTGGCAAAAGCCCACCGAGCTAGGATCGCCGCCGTGCTCGCCGCAGATGCCCACCTTGAGGGTTTTGCGGGTGCTGCGGCCGCGCTCAGTGCCGAGGCGCACGAGCTGGCCGGTGCCCTCTTGGTCGAGGCTTTGGAACGGATCGTCGGCGAGAATGCCTTGGGCTACGTACTCGGGAAGGAACTTGCCAGCGTCGTCGCGGCTGTAGCCAAAGGTAAGCTGGGTCAGATCGTTGGTGCCGAAGCTGAAAAACTCGGCTTGCTCGGCGATTTGGTCGGCGAGGAGCGCGGCGCGGGGAATTTCGATCATAGTGCCTACTAGATACTCGATAGTGCCTCCGACGGCAACGGCGACGCGGTCAACCATAGCTTTTAGGTCGCTAAACTCGCGCTCGGTTCCCACGAGGGGGATCATAATTTCGGGCAGGGGATTAATGCCCTCGGCGCGCACGTTGACAGCGGCTTCAAAAATGGCCTCGACCTGCATCTCGTAGATTTCTGGGTAGGTGATCCCCAAGCGACAGCCGCGATGCCCCAACATGGGATTGAACTCGTGCAGGGAGGTAATCTTAGCCTCGATCTGACTCAAGGGGACGCCCATTTCCTCGGCCATTTGCGCTTGCTGGGCTGGCTCGTGAGGCAAAAACTCGTGCAGCGGTGGGTCTAGCAGGCGAATGGTTACGGGCAGGCTATCCATGGCGGTGAAAATGCCCTCAAAATCGCGCTGCTGCATGGGTTTGAGCTTGGCTAGGGCTTGGCGTCGCCCAGCCTCGTCGCTGGCGAGGATCATTTCTCGCACGGCTACGATGCGGTCGCCCTCGAAGAACATGTGCTCAGTGCGGCACAGGCCGATGCCCTCGGCACCGAACTTGCGGGCCACTTCTGAGTCGTGCGGCGTGTCGGCGTTGGTGCGCACGGCCAGTCGGCGCTTGTCGTCGGCCCAACCCATCATGGTTCCAAACGCCGACGAGAAACTCGGCTCCACAGTGGGCACTTGGCCCAGCATGACTTGGCCGGACGAGCCATCAATGGATATCCAGTCGCCCTTTTTGACGGTCTTGCCGTTGGCGGTAAACAATTCCTGGTGATAGTCGATTGCTATGGACTCGCAGCCGGCGACGCAGCACTTGCCCATGCCGCGCGCGACTAGGGCGGCATGAGAGGACGCGCCCCCACGTGCAGTGAGAATGCCTTGGGCGGCGTCCATGCCTCCGATGTCTTCGGGCGAAGTCTCTTGGCGCACCAAGATGACCTGCTGACCTTCGGCCGCTTGTGTTTCGGCCTCTGCGGAGTTGAAGACCACTTGGCCGGTCGCCGCTCCAGGTGAAGCGGGCAGTCCCTCGGCGATGACGTCCTTGGGACTCTCTTCGTCGAATGTTGGGTGGAGGAGCTGGTCGAGTTGATCTGGAGTGACGCGGAGGAGGGCTTCCTCTTGTGAGATGAGCCCCTCGGCGACCATGTCCACGGCGATTTGGACGGCCGCCGCCCCAGTGCGCTTGCCGTTGCGGGTTTGCAGCATCCACAACTTGCCCTTCTGGACTGTGAACTCCACATCCTGCATGTCGCGGTAGTGTGGCTCTAGCTGGTCGCAGATCGCTTGGAACTGCTCGTACACTTGCGGCATTTGGCTGCTGAGTTCGGACAGGGGTTGGGGCGTGCGGGTACCAGCGACTACATCTTCGCCTTGGGCATTGATGAGGAACTCACCGTACAGGTGTTTTTCCCCGGTGGAGGGGTTGCGCGTGAAGGCCACGCCCGTGGCGCAGTCGTCGCCCATGTTGCCGTACACCATGGACTGGACGTTGACGGCCGTGCCCCAATCGTGGGGGATGCCTTCGATTTCTCGGTAGCGGATGGCGCGCTGGCCCTGCCAAGAGCCGAAGACCGCGCCGATGGCATTCCACAACTGCTCGTGGGGGTCTTCGGGGAATTCGCGGTCGAGCCGCTTGGCGATCTCGGCCTTAAACTCAGCGACCAATTCGCGCAAGTCTTCGGCGCTCAGTTCGCTGTCGAGTGTAACTCCGCGAGCGTGTTTTTTCGCATCGAGCAGGGCCTCGAAGGGGTCTGTTTCTTTTTCGTCTTCGGGTCGCAAGCCCATGACCACGTCGCCGTACATCTGCACGAAGCGGCGGTACACGTCGTAGCAAAAGCGCGGGTCACCCGATTGTTCGATAAGCCCTTGGACGATCTCGTCGTTGAGGCCGAGGTTGAGCACGGTCTCCATCATGCCGGGCATGGACACTCTGGCACCGGAGCGCACGGATAGCAAGAGCGGGTTGGCCGCGTCGCCAAAGCGCATATCCATGGTTTTTTCGACTTCTGCAACGGCGCGCTCTACTTGGCCTTTGAGCGAACTGGGATACGTTTTGTCGTGGTTGTAGTAATAGGTGCAAACTTCGGTGGTGATGGTAAAACCGGCTGGGACGGGCAGGCCGAGCTGGGCCATTTCGGCGAGGTTGGCGCCTTTGCCGCCGAGCAGGTTGCGCATTTCCTTGTCGCCTTCGGATTGAGCGGTGCCAAACAGATATACGTACTTTTCGGTCATTGCTTTCCTATTCTATAGCTAATGCGTTTTGAATCGAGAGGGCATCACGGCCTTGACAGCCTTTGCCGCTGAGATTGAGAAGGGGGGGGCGAATTGGGGTGTTGGGAAGAGTCAAGGGTCGAACATGCTCGGTGCTTCGAGGAACGGCCTCACAGGGCTGAAAGGGCTGAATATATCCCAAAGGAGAGGTTCGTGCAAGCATTACGCCCACACTTGCTCCCATCGCTGGCTGGCGGCCGAGCGATAGAGGGCCAAGGCCGTGCGCAGCTCGCCGAGGGCGTGTTCCGGCGGCGCGTCCGGGGCCTTGCCGTCGAGGACGGCAGCGGCAAAATCGGCCAACTCCGGTCCAAAGGATTCGGTGTAACCTGGGCTCGCAAAGAGTCGCTTGCCTTCGGGATGGTCTGCGTCCCACAGATAGAGTTCGGCGCCGTCGAGACCGGCGTTGATGGTCAGTTCGCCCTTGGTGCCGGTAATTCGCCACCAAGGGTCTGGGGCAAAGACCGTGTCTATCATCATGGCGTCGAAGATGGCGGTCTTGCCCGAGTCGAAGCGGAAGAGCGCGCGGGCGAGGGATTCGCCTTCCATCTGCGCGAGTGGATGCCCCAGTACGCCGACCACCTCTTTGATTTCGCCCATCCACATGCGCAAGGGCCGAATCCAGTGCGAGCCGCCGTCGATGGCGATGCCGCCGCCGGTGCGCCCCTTTTCATAGCGCCAAGGCCGCTCTTCTTTGAACCAGTAGTCGTCGAAAGGATAGACAAAGGCCGCGCGGGCGGTAATGATCTCGCCGATGGCTCCGGCTGCAAGGTGCTTTTGGGCCTCGACTATTTCGGGCCAGTACTGGCTATTTTCCGCGACCATGAAGACGCCCGGGGCCGCGCGGGCGGCGGCGAGGATGCGGTCGCAGGCGTCGAGGGTGGGGGCCATGGGCTTTTCCAACAGCACGTGCTTGCCAGCGGCGAAGCACTGGAGGGCGATGGACTCGTGCAGATCGTGGGGCAGCATGATATCGACGGCGTCGAAGTCCCCCTTTTCGAGCGCTTCGTCGAGCGAGGTAAAGACTTGCCCTCCGGTTTCAGTGGCGTAGGCTTGAGCTTTGGACTCGTCGAGATCAACTAACGCGGTGACGTCGATGCGGGGGGCGTGGCCCTTGATGCCGTCGAGGTGAAAGCGAGCGATGGCACCGCAGCCAATAAAGGCGAGCTTGAGTCTGTCCGACATGAAATAAGTCTCCGATGACATAGGTGAATTAAGGCTGGGAAAATACGCAATGGAGACGCGGGGAATCAATAGAGCGGGCGAGATCTATAGCGGAGAAGGGATGGGAAGTGGAAATAGACCGCGCTACCGCTACGCGACGAAATTCCCGAAGAAATAATTTGCCTTTGCGCGGCAGCCCGCTACGAGATTACTTATTGGGTAGCGAGGTAGCGGGATCGGGTGCTTGGGGGTAGATTTAGGCCCAAAATAAGGAGCTAGCCATGAAGTACAAATTGCTTTTATATGCTCTCGTGCTGTGGGCGGGCGTCGCCTTCGGCGCAGAAGGGACGCTTTCCGGTGTTGTGAAGGGGTTGGAGGGTGAAGCGATCCCCGGTGCCAACGTCGTCCTTGTCGGCGACCTACTTCCAGGCGGCAAGATCGGTACGGCCACCGACGAAGATGGCCTCTTCCGCTTGAAGGGGCTGCCAGCCGGAGAGTATCAGCTTAGCGTTACGCATATCGGCTATCGGTCCCTGATGCGAGAAGGCGTTGGCATTGTCGCTGGCGAACAGGAGCTGATGCTGACGCTGGAGACGGGGATTATCTTCCTCGATCAGAACGTAGTCTCGGCCTCGCGGCGGCAGGAAAAAGTCCTCGAAGCCCCGGCCTCGGTGGCGATAGTTGAGGCCGAGGAGATCCGCAATCGGCCGGCGCTCAGCGTGGCCGAACACATCCGCGATCTGCCGGCGGTGGACTTTTCCCAGACTGGTTTGGCGCAGAGCAATGTAGTTGTGCGGGGTTTCAATAATGTCTTTTCAGGTGCCTTGCTGACGCTGACTGACAATCGCATTGCCCGCGTTCCCTCTCTGCGATTGAATGCCTACAACTTCATTCCGGTGACCAACGACGACATTGAGCGCATCGAAGTGGTGTTGGGGCCGGGGGCGGCACTCTACGGGCCGAATAGCGCCAATGGCGTGATGCACATCATCACCCACTCGCCGTTTACTTCGGCGGGGACTAATGTCAACTTCGGCTTGGGCGAGCGGAGTGTGCGCAAGGTCGGTATGCGCCACGCCGGGGCTGCTAGCGATCGCCTCGGCTACAAGGTCTCGGCCCAGTACTATACGGGAGTGGACTGGGAATACGAAGACCCGGTAGAGGTGCAGGCTAGGGCCGCCAATCCAGCTATCAAACCGCGCAGTTTTGACATTGAGCGCCAGAGCGCCGAAGTGCGCTTGGATTACCGAGCCTCGGACGACTTGACGGCTATTTTGGCAGCCGGATACAACAAGGGCGATCAGATCGAGTTGACCGGCTTAGGGGCTGGCCAAGCCCAAGATTGGGCGTACAACTACGTCCAGCTTCGTCTGCTGTACAAAAATTGGTTCGCTCAGGTCTTCCAGAATGGGAGCAATGCTGGCGACACCTTTACTCTGCGCGATGGGAATCCAATTGTCGATAAGTCTAAGCTGACCGCCTTCCAACTCCAGCACTCAGTGACGCTGGGGGGTTGGCAGCGCTTTACCTACGGAGCCGATGTGTTGTTGACGCGGCCCGATACCGAGGGGACCATCACCGGCGGGAACGAAGACTACGATCAGACCAACGAATTCGGGGCTTACGTGCAGAGCGAGACGGCCCTGAGTGAGATGCTGGACTTGGTGGTGGCCCTGCGCTACGACGACCACAACCGCATTCCCGAAGGCGAAATCTCGCCGCGCGCAGGGCTGGTCTTCAAGCCTAAAGAGACCCAGATCCTGCGGATGACG
>JAPOYQ010000166.1 GCA_026706505.1 Gemmatimonadota bacterium | reverse complement strand
CGCTGTACTTCTCGCCACAAGACCAAGGGCTGGATGTGGCGTTCGTTTTCTTGGTAATAGCGGTAAAACAACACGCCCTTGGCCTCTTCGACAAGCCCTTGGTAGACCATGTTCCGCAACTCGGCCGCCGTCGGCGAGCGCGCCCAGTGCTCTACGCCGCCAAAGGCCTGGGCGATAAACCAGACTGGCTTGCGCTCCAGCGAGGTCCAGCGCGCCTGCTGCATGTAGTCGCCCACCTGAGTGATGGGATAATTCGGAATCGGATAGACGTCGATGGCCAGAATATCGCTGGCGTCCAAGTATGCGGCGTACGTGTGCGGCCGGTTGTTGACTAAATAGACTGGATGATATGGATCGAGTTCCCGAATTAGCTCGTATATCGCCAAGGCAGCCGCAGGGGCCATTTTGGTCTCGTCCGGCTCATCAACCAGATACCACGCCAAGAGCGCCGGATGCTGGCGATAGCGTTTGACGAGGGCGGCAATGGCCCGATAATTCGGCTCGGGCTTCCCCCGGGCGTACTCGGTCAGCTCTAGGAGTATCTGCATTCCCTCTGCGGCTGCCGCGTCCATTAGCGCGGCGACCTCTTCCCCGCGCAGCTTGTAGTAGTAATCCCCGGAATTGAAGTGCAAACGCCGCATCGGACCGAGATCCTCGGCCCGCAGCCAGTACAGCCCAATGGGAAAGAAAGGCTCGCCATCGACGAGTAGAGATTGGCTAAACAGGTCGATTTTCACCTCTCGCGCGGCTGGTGCGAACTTCTCGCAGGCCACGGCCAGCGAATCGGCCCCGCCGACCGGATCTTGCCACCGCGCCGTCAGCCAATAACGCCCCTCAGGCAAATCGTATGCAGCAAAGGCCCCTGAGACATCCTGCCCAACTATATTTACATCCACGCGATCTAAGACTTCGACTCCGCGCCGCAACTCGACCGCCACGCGGACGGCCATCTCACTGCGGCGATTGCGCCGTAGCCGGAAGCGGATCTCATCTTCTACGGTGTAATACGAGCGATCACCCGAAAGCTCCCAAGCGGGTCGGGTAAACAGGCGCAACTCTTCGACCTCATGGATGGACGTGCCGCGCTCCGGATCGTACAGCCGCAGAGACGCGCGGTGCATGCCGGCTTCTTCCAACCGATACGGCAGTGAATAGCGTACGAGACGCCCTTGTGGCACCTGTAATTGGTGCTCCACCTTGCGCTGCGCACCCGAAGGGGTTTCCCACTCCATCATAGCTATCAGCAAGTGCGAACCAGTGCCTGGCCTAAACAACTGCAGAGCGAGCAAGTTGTCGCCGACTACGGGTAGCTGTTCTTGGATGATCTGGACCGTCGGCACCGCAGGCGTCGTCTTAGGGGCCATTTGCCCGCAGGCACTTAATAGGGCGGATAGGGCAAAGTAAAAGGGCCGGGAGACAGCTCCCCTCGGCCCACCCCGCGGCAGCAAGTGCCCTTTCAAGGCGACCTGCTAGCTTGCTCGGTCTCGAGCGAGCGCAAGCGGTCCCTGAGCGAAGCGGCCAACTCGAATCGATCTGCTTCAACCGCGGCCTGTAAATCGGCCATTAGCCGCTCGCGCAGCGTGCGCGGCCGAGAGCTCTCCACTTCGCCTTCCCACTCGCGCAAAAAGATCAGTTCAGGGCACTCGTCGAGTTGGTCTAATTGACCAATCTTGGCGAGGAATTCCTCGATCTCGGCAATACCCCGGCGGATCTCCGCTAGGGCCTCGGCGTGGTTCTCAGCCTCTAGACAGGCCAACGCCCGCGCCTGCACCCGATGTGCCGTGACAAAGACGCGATATTGTTCGGCTAGCTGGCGATCTTCTTCTTCTTCGGCGTATTCGTAGCACAAATCGAGAATGGCGAGGTTGTGCATGGCGTCCTCTTCGGCCCGTTCGTATTCCTTCAGTTCAAAAAAACCGATCCGCCGCCAGTAGTATTTCATGGCCTCTTGGGCCAATTCGGAACAATCCTCGTGCGAGAGGCTAAAGGTATCTGGGCCATGCACTTTTTCCCATTCGCGTCGCTTGTGACAGTAGTAATCCAACAGCGATACATAGCCGTGCGGACGAAGCGCGTCGGGACGACCCCGCCACTCCAGCTGCATCAAGCCCAGATCCATGCGGATTTGGAGCTTTGCACTGCCATTATCGCCTCGTATCTTGCGCACGCTCAACTCGCCTGGAGCGTATTTCCACTCGCCGAGGATCGGGCCGATATCGCGTTCCATAATGGGTAAAAACCTCGAACTATACTTGGGGGTAACACAGGCGAACTAGACATCCCCGTATCCCGCCCTCAACGGGG
>JAPOYQ010000084.1 GCA_026706505.1 Gemmatimonadota bacterium | reverse complement strand
AAAATCGCCAGCGTGCGTAAAATCCGACCACTGAAAGCCACCGCTGCCGAAATTGCCCTCAATACCGGCGTGACCATAGCGATCGTACGTGGCCTTCTTCTCTGGATCCGAAAGCACTTCGTATGCTTCGGATGCCTCTTTGAATTGCTCTTCGGCCGCTGCGTCTCCGGGATTGCGATCGGGATGGTACTTCAGCGCCTTCTTGCGGTAGGCCCCTTTGATCGCGCTGTCGCTGGCGTCCCGCTCGACACCCAATACCTCGTAGTAGTCCCTCTTGGACATTCGGTTCCTCAGCTCTCCTCACTCACCTCGGTCGCCTTGCTGACGACGACGCGCGCGTAACGGACTACCTTGTCGTTGAGTTTGTAGCCCTTCTCCATCTCCTCGATGACCGTGCCGGGGACGTGTTCGTCGTCCGGGACTTCGGCTAGGGCCTCGTGGACTTCGGGGTCAAAAGGCTGTCCCACCGCCTCGATCTCAGCTAGCCCATAGCCTTTGAGAACGTCGTTAAATTGGCCGCATATCAACTCGACGCCCTGTTTGAGCAACTCGGCCTCTTGGGTTTCCTGACGGAGGGCGCGGCGCAAATTATCCAAGATGGGTGCGACTTGCAACAAGACATCGCGCAAGGTCTCATCTCGCGTTTCTGCGCGCATCCGCACCGTGCGCTTGCGATAGTTATCCAACTCTGCGACCGCCCGCACATAGCGATCGTAATTAGCCGCAACCTCAGCGCGAGCCGCCTCGAGCTCAGCTAGCCCATCGGCCTCTGGCTCTGCTTCCTCTTGCGACTCCGCTACTTCTTCTTCCTGCGGTTCCGCTACTACTTCTTCTTCCTGCGGTTCCGCTACTACTTCTTCTTTCTGCGACTCTGCCGCTTGTTCTTCCTGTGACTCCGCTACTTCCGCCTGCGACTCGACAGCACCCTCCGTGCTCGCCTCGTCGTCCATTGCGACGCGGTCCTGAGTTTCGCGCTCGCTCATCGACGCTCCTTACTCTTACTGTGAATTAGATTGGTACAAAGACTCGTTAGCAGATCAGATTCGCCGCTCGGGAAGCCGCGCAATTGACCAAGTTCACTAAGGGCCTATAGGGCATGCGCGTCGGGCCGATCACGCCGAGTACGCCGACCACGCCTTTGGCCCCTGCGACCTCGTAGCTGGCCGTCACCATGCTGCACCGCCCCATCGCCTGTGGCCGGTGTTCGGAACCAATGGTGATGACCACGCCGCGACGTTCGCTCATAAGCTGGGCGAGGGTGTCCTTTTTCTCCACCAGATCGATTAAACCGGCCACTTCGCTCGGATCGTCAAACTCGGGCTTCAGGCAGAGATTGCGGGTCCCCGAGACGTGGAGATCGGCTCCGCGCGTGGTAGCTAAACCTTCGATCTGCCGCACGACGGCTTCCACAACCGGCCGCGGGACTGTCCCCAACTCGGCCATTCGTTCCTCGACCGCGTGTTGAATCTCAACCATCGTCAACCCATGCAAGCGCTCGTTAAAAAGCCGACTCAACGCCTCTAAATCGCGCTGCGACACTGCACAATTTACTTCGACCATCAAGCTCTTTGTCAGGCCTCCGCGGATCGTAACGATGAGCAACAGGCGACGCCCCCCCAAGCGCCAAAGCTCCAGTTTGTGAAAGATGCCCTGATTAAAGCGCGGAGCCAAAACCAATCCGAGTTGGTTCGACAGATCGCCGATGGTCCTAGCCAGTTGATGCAGGATCTCTTCGTAATCACCTTCCTGCTGTGCGGCCTCTAGCTGCTGCCGCAGGGTGATCTCAGCCTCGTCCAAGCCTGCGTCTGTCGTCACCATGCAGCGCTGCACGTAGAATCGGTATCCCTTTTCAGAGGGAATGCGACCTGCCGAGACATGGGGCTGGGAGATGTAGCCCTTTTCCTCTAAAGAGACCAAGGTGTTGCGTATGGTAGCCGGACTAACGCCCAGATTCTCGCGCTGATTCAACGTCTGTGAGCCAATCGGAACACCGAGGGCAACGTGGACTTTGACCAAGGCAAGAAGAACTTGGATTTCGCGTTTGGATAGCGGGCTAGTGGCCATGGCCGGAAAGCATCTCCAGCGGCATAAACGCCAGATAAATAGAGGTTCTGAGATATAATAAAAGCCGCCGATTGCTTGTCAAGGCTCGCTTCCTAGCTTGCTTGACAGCCGATTTGCAGGATCGTACTATTGCATCTTTGTTTTTTTCTAACCACCCTAAAGCATTATTCGACGCGAGAAAGGAATTCTCATGGCCAAAGCCAAAGCCAAAGCTAAAGCCAAAACGAAAGCCAAAGCCAAA
>JAPOYQ010000137.1 GCA_026706505.1 Gemmatimonadota bacterium | reverse complement strand
TGACGTGGCCGGGAAAATCGGCGTGAAGCACTACGTGATGATCTCGGCGGCCAGCGCGGGGAACCCGGACTCGCCGTTAAACGAGAGATTCGGCAATGTCCTCGTATGGAAAGGACGCGCCGAGGACTACCTCCGCGAATCCGGCCTTCCCTATACGATCGTGCGCGGTCCGGGCCTCCGCGACAATCCCGGCGGGGAAAAGCCCATCGTCCTTGAACAGGGCGGATCAGGCCGGCGCTTGATGGAACGCGAAGACCTCGCTACCGTCACGGTTGCCGCCCTGAACAACGAAACCGCCATGGGAAAAACCTTCGTCGCCCGCAACAGCGACGACGGCGCAAGCGTCGACCTGCAGGAGCAGCTCCGAGGCCTGCTCCCGGATTGACCACCGCTTGCTACACAGCCGATGCCTAGGGAACCTCTGAACAAGTCCTATTCTGCGGCAATACATCATGTTGTGTTTGGTTGAGGGTTGAGCGATGCGTCAGGCGAGTTTTTCGGAGTTGGAGCACGATGCGAAGAAGCGTCGGACGCGCCGTGAGAAGTTTCTTGAGAAGATGGACGGCCTGATCCCCTGGTCGCGTCTGGAGGCGCGGATCGAGCCGTTTTATCCGAAGGCGGGCCGTGGCCGGAGGCCGTATCCTTTGAGTTCGATGCTGCGGGTTCACTGCGTGCAGTTGTTTTACAACTTGAGCGACCCGGGGATGGAAGATCTGCTGTATGAGGTGGAGTCGGTGCGGCGTTTTGCGGGTTTGCGCCTGACGGGTCCCTTGCCGGACGAGACGACGATTTTGCACTTCCGGCATCTGTTGGAGAGGCACGGGCTGGGGGAGGCGTTGTTTGCGGAGATCAACGCGCATTTGGCCTCTAAGGGTCATCGTTTGAAGACGGGGACGATTGTGGACGCGAGCATTATTGACGCGTCGAGTTCGACGAAGAACCAGTCCGGGGAGCGGGACCCGGAGATGCGCCAGGTGAAGAAGGGCAATCAATGGTATTTCGGGATGAAGGCGCACATTGGGGTGGATGCACAGTCGGGTCTGGCGCACAGTTTGGAGACGACTTCGGCGAACGTGTCGGACGTGGCCACGGCGCACGCGGTGCTGCACGGCGGCGAGGAGCGGGTGTGGGGTGATTACTTCGCTGCCGCTCCGTTGGCTGCGCATTCGGGTTATCAGGGTGTGGGCAAGCGCGAGGAGAACCGGGACAAGGAGGTGGACTGGCGGGTGGCGATGAAGCGCGGGAAGCGGAAGTTGCTGGACAAATCGGGGCCAGAGGAGGCCGCCGAGCATCGCAAGGGCTCGGTGCGGGCCAAGGTGGAGCATCCTTTCTTGTATGTGAAGCGGCACTTCGGCTATCGCAAGGTGCGTTACCGGGGCTTGGCGAAGAACACGCAGCGCATCGCGCTGCTGCTCGGTTTCTCCAATCTGCTGATCGCCGGCCGGTATGCGGCGGCCTGACATGGGGCCGGTGTGCCTGAAATCCGCCTGGCGCGGAGCAAAACCCGCTTATCGGGCCGATTTTGGGCGCCGAAACGGCGTTAGAGTCCTCAAAAAACCGGAAAATGGCTTCACCAAGCACCAATTGGGGCCTTGTTCAGACCTTCCCTAGTGCTTGATTGAGATTTCGTTCCCCGTAACAGTTCGTACATTCGACACTCATTCAAGCTTCAGCCAGCGTCCCCCACCTCGTCGGAAGCAGCAACCTCGTCTCGCTCTTGCGCGTTCAAGTATGGCTGCACCGCGTCCCGCAGTTGAAGCAGGTATTGGGCCATCCACTGGCGCACATTCTCCAGTTCCTCCTTGGAAGCTGTCCAACTCGCGGCATCGCTGCGTTCCAGCATCACCCGAGGTCCATCCTCACTCTTTTTCTGCCAGACAAGATCGCCCTTCACTTCCTCGTCGATCTGCTCCCGGTGTCGGAGCAAAGCGTCGTACCTTTGTTGACAGCCGTTTCCGAAAAAAAGCAGAAAAACCCGAGGTTTCTCTTCGATCCAAGAAGTGGCATAGAGGGAACCTGCGCAACCAGTCTGGAACGACCTGTACCGGCCCCGCCAGCCTCCCTTGCCCATTGGCAGTAATTCGCTCTGGCGCAGTTGTGCGGCCAGTGGCCGGTAGAACTCCGCGTAGCGCGTAACCGCTCTCTTCTTTTCGGGAGTAGATAGCCCGCTACGATTGACTTTCGGCTCAACCACTGTGTCGAAAGAGGCGGCCAAAGTGTCTCCAACACGGAAAGCGCGCACCTTTACGGCGTAAACATCGATGGTGTCAGCTTCATTAAGCCATTCCAAGATCCCTTTGTGATAATCC
>JAPOYQ010000301.1 GCA_026706505.1 Gemmatimonadota bacterium | reverse complement strand
TGACCTGCGGGTTCCAGATCGCCGAGGCCGTGGTCCTGCACCAGCAGGTCCCCATGCAGGAAGCGCGCGCCCGGGCGGTCGAGATGCTACAACTGGTCGGGATTCCAGCGCCCGAGCAGCGGATCGACGAATACCCCCACCAGCTATCGGGCGGGATGCGCCAGCGGGTTATGATCGCCATGGCGCTGTCGTGCAATCCAGACGTGTTGATTGCCGACGAGCCGACCACGGCCCTTGACGTGACGATTCAAGCGCAGATCCTCGCGCTGTTGGAGTCGCTACAAGAGTCCCTGCAAATGGCGATTGTGATGATCACCCACGACCTCGGCGTGATCGCCGAGACCGCGGACCAAGTGGCGGTCATGTACGCCGGCCAAATCGTCGAATACGCGGAAACGCAATCGCTCTTTGCTCGCCCGCGACACCCTTATACGCGCGGTTTGCTGCGCTCGATCCCTCGGCTGGACGCCGAGCAGGAGCGATTGGACATCATCCCGGGTGTGGTGCCCGACTCCCGCGCTTTCCCACAAGGGTGTCGCTTTGCCCCGCGCTGCCCGCTGGCCGACGATCACTGCCGGGCGGAAGTGCCATCGCTAGAGGAAATTGAGCCCGCGCACTGGGCGGGCTGTTGGAAAGCAGGGGACGCATGAGCGAAGCCGCGCCCTTGGTCGAGGTCGAGGGGCTCAAAAAACACTTTCCCGTGCGCCGGGGGTTTTGGGGTCGGGTACAGGCCCATGTCAAGGCCGTCGATGGAGTTGATCTGGCGATTGGGCGCGGCGAGACTTTGGGCGTGGTTGGCGAGAGCGGGTGCGGCAAAACCACGCTGGGCAGGCTCATGCTGCGGCTCGTCGAAGCCACAGCCGGGCAGGTGCGTTTTGCCGGAGTTGACCTGTTGGGGTTGGGCAAGGAAGCCATGCGGCGGCAGCGGCGGGACATGCAGATCATCTTCCAAGACCCCTATGCGTCGCTCAATCCGCGGATGACGGTAGGCGGCATCATCGGCGAGGCCCTGAAGGTCCACGGGCTGGCCGAGCGCGCCGAGTTGGACGAGCGGATAGGGGAGTTGCTGGAGATGGTTGGGTTGCCGGCGGACGGTGTCCGGCGGCCAGCGCCAGCGCATTGGCATTGCCCGCGCCTTGGCGGTGCGGCCGCAGTTTATCGTCGCCGATGAGCCCGTGTCTGCGCTGGACGTTTCGGTGCAGGCCCAGATTATCAACTTGCTGCAAGACCTACAGCGCGATTTGGGCCTAACTTATATGTTTATTGCCCACGACTTGAGCGTGGTGCGCCACATTTCGGATCGGGTGGCCGTGATGTACTTGGGGCGCATAGTTGAAGTGGCGGCTCGCGATCAGCTCTACCGCCAGCCGTCCCATCCCTATACGAGTGCGCTGCTGGCGGCCGTGCCCGCGCCCGACCCGCGGACTAAGCGCCAGCGCGTCCTGTTGGAGGGCGACGCGCCCAATCCGGCGGCCGTACCTTCGGGATGCGCCTTTCATCCGCGCTGCCCAGAGCGCGAAGAGATATGCACTCGCGTGGTGCCACGCCTCGTCGATCTGGGCGGTGGCCACTGTACGGCTTGTCTGCTTCGCTATCCCGCGGAGCTAAAAAATCGGCTGGTTGCCGAGGCCAAAGAAAAAAACGCAAGATAGCAGGAGAACTATAGCTTATGATGACTTTATTGCGCCAAAAGACGGTGCTCGTTCTGTGGTTTGTGATATTCGCCTTCATCGGCTTGATCGTCGTCGAATGGGGAGCCGACTACTCGGGCGGGCGCCCCAACGGCGCTGGCGATACAGTCGGCGTGATCAATGGCAAGACCATTTCGCTCCAGGAGTTCCAAGATGCGCTGCGGCGGGTGGCGCGCCAGATGCCGCAGGAGCAGCGCGCCGACCAAGCCCTGCTCGTGCAGCAGGTATGGGACTACTACGTCCGCGAGATCATTCTAAATCAAGAATACGAGCGCTTGGGATTTGAGGTAACCGACGGGGAAATCGCCTTTTACACGCGGAGTAACCCTCCGCAGGCCGTGCGCGAATTCGAGACCTTTCAAACTGATGGCGCGTTCGACATGGACAAGTACGCCCAGTTCATCGGCAATCCAGCCAATCTCAGCGACCCCAACAACCAAGCCTTAGTTCTGTGGATCGAGAGCACGATTGAGCGGCAATTGCTCGACTACAGGCTACAGCGGATGCTGCGGGGCACCGCGCAGGTGAGTCCCAACGAGGCGCGCCAGCACTTTGCTGAGACCAACGAAAAGGTGCGCGTCGAATACGCATTCGCTCCCAGCGATGCTGTGGATGACGAGA
>JAPOYQ010000579.1 GCA_026706505.1 Gemmatimonadota bacterium | reverse complement strand
CCCGAATCTGCACCACTTAGCCATGCGGTCTCGGGCCATCGTCCACTCACTGTTCTGTAGCCCTGAAGTTTGTCGCAGTAGAGCAGATATTGGAGACGGTACGTTTTCGACTTGCTGCAACATTTTCGTAAACAGAATCCAGTAGAAATTGAGTAAATCAAGAGCTCTTGGAGAAAGTTCGTTCAGGTCGACAGCCATGCGTGCCCAATGCTGCAACCTTGCCATACGTAGCGCAGCCCATTCAATTGATCCCTCTTCTTTTGCATCTACGAATTCTTGTGAAGCGATGAGGGCCATGGCAAATGCGACTCCCGCCAATGCAGTGCCTTGAATTTCGGGGTTGGAACGAGTTTCAAGAATCAGCATTGCTAATGCGAATCTGTCGGCATAAAGCTCCTCGGATAGCTCATTCTCTATGGGCTCTATGGCAAATCTCCATAAGACGTCGTCACTCCCGTTTAAGAGCAAGTGGCCAAGCTCGTGGTAATAGATAAATCTTGCACCAAGAATTACTGCAGGGCGCCAAACAACAGCTGGACCGTCGAGATATGATGTCTCCCTCAGCATACCCAGCAATTTGGCTAGCTTCTTGACTGCCTCAAGTCCTCGGTCTGGATCTAGTATCATCGGTGCGTGGGGGTCAGGTGAACCTGGTGGCACAAAGGGGTGATTTGTGATTTTCAACAATTGAGACAGATATGCAGGTGTCGAATCATAGATTCCAATGACGCTGTGGTTTCCTTGAGTGGCGAACGCAAGGATTTCATCTTCGCCTTTAATTGTTCCTGCTGCGGCATCCCGTAACGCTTGTGGCCAGCCATCTTCTGTTACGTTTTCGTGAAGCGTTTTCAACCAGTCCGTACGCAGGTCTCTTGGTTTAGTTGTCCAAGTCGGAATAGCGTTCCAATCCTTGAGTGTCTGGATTAGTTCTTCGGATACAGACTCTTCAAGCGCTTTCTTAATCGCTTCAAACTCCCGTAAATTGATGGACGATGAGCGAACATTCGTGCTATGGCCAACGCAGACAGTTACTCCCATCAAGCTCATTACAACACCCGTGAGCAGTGCACGCGAAAAAACTTGCCTGAAAAACATCTTCTACCCTTTCGTAACTAGCCCGGATTATTCGTGGCGGGTGTGATTTTGAGGTGGCGGACTTGGCGTAAGCCGTTGCCATCGAGTAGGAATTCGTTTTCCGAGCGTCTTCCTCTCCGAACAATGAGAACGCCACGCCCGCCATGACCGACGATAGCCTTCTCCCCTTCAATCTGCCAAGCGTCCAACGCAAGAAGGTGAGTGCCGCCTTCGATGGCGGTCTGATCTCGTCGGACGGCGGCCTCGTCCTGGTGCGCGAGGCGGAGCGCCGCCTCGGCCTCGCCGAGACCCTGGCAGGCTGCATCCGCGACCGGCGCTATCAGGCGCAGGTGGTCCACGCGCTCTCGGCCATGCTGCGCTTCCGCATGTTCGCCATTGCCTGCGGCTATGAGGACGCCGACGACTGCGACGCTCTGCGCACGGACCCGTTGTTCAAGATGGCCTCCGGCAAGGCGCCGCAGAGCGGCCGCGCGCTCTGCTCGCAGCCCACCATGAGCCGATTGGAGAACGCACCGTCCCGTATCGAGATGGCGCGCATGACGGCCGCGCTGGTTGATCTCTTCTGCCGCTCATTCGGCGCCCCGCCCGCCACCATCACGCTGGACATCGACGACACCTGCGATGCGGTGCACGGCCACCAGCAGCTCTCGCTCTTCCACGCCCATTACGACACGCGCTGCTTCCTCCCCGTCCACGTCTATCATGTGGAAAGCGGCAAGCTGGCGGGGGTCTGTTGCGCCCGGGCAAGACGCCGTCGGGGCCCGAGGTCCTCACCCTCATCAAGCATCTGGTCCGCCGTATCCGCCGGCACTGGCTGCACACCCGGATCGTCGTCCGGGGGAACAGCGACTACGGCCGCGCGGAGGCCATGGCCTGGTGCGAGGACAACGGCGTCGACTACATCTTCGGAATTGCGGACAATCGGGTACTGCATGCTCTTGCCTACGAGATGGCCGACGACCTCAATGTTAGCGACGGTGCAAAACCGCGCTTTTTCGTCGGAATTGGCTGGACCGCATGCCACCAGATGTAGGGCGAGGGACCTGGCGTCACGACGCGTCAAGCCGCTTCGCGGCTCCTTCGCTGCGCTACGGCCCTTCGGGTGACGCGCCGCAACCCCAGGTGCAATGGGCTTTCCATGGCCGGAAGGACCCTTCCGGCCATTGGGGCCGGATTCGCGAGATCGACAAAGTCTCCGTTGTCAAGTGCCCCATCTAGTTTCCGGCGAAAAA
>JAPOYQ010000788.1 GCA_026706505.1 Gemmatimonadota bacterium | reverse complement strand
CGTTATATCTTCCCCAGTCACCAAGAGGGCGTCGCGGTCGTACTGTTGGACGTAATGCTGGATCAACGTGGTCTTGCCTACCCGCCTAGGACCGTACACCACGGCGACTTTACCGGGGGTAGCTAGGCGCTTGAGTCGAGTAAGTTGTGCTTGGGGAATATAAATATTGGACATAATACTGACTGAATTAACGTTAATTCAGTCAGTTGTCAAGTCCACAATTACAGAACGAGCACTCGATGGAACTGGACATAACCTCCCTACACCAAGAACAATACGAACGCGACGGCTACACACTCGTCCGCGGCGGCTTTACCGCCGACGAGTGCGACAGCTTTGTCGCCTACATGATGGACCTCCACGCCGGCCGCTTCAGCGTCGAGGGCTATCCCCTGCGCCAGCCGGACGATTGGAGCCGCCTAATCAGCCGCAGCCTGCACCATCCGGCTGGCCTAGCTTGGATGCTCGATCCCAGACTGCGCCAGCCACTGTGCACCTTTCTCGGCGACGAGCCAGACGGGGTCCAGAGCATGTACTTTTACAAGGGATCCGAGCAACGTCGGCACCAAGACGCCTTTTTCCTGCCGGGCTGTATGTCGGCTTGGGTTGCTCTCCAGCAAGTTAGCGCCCGCAACGGCAGCATTCACATTCAGGTAGGCTCCCACAGGAGGAAGCTCATAGAAAAGCGCCATTTCCGCCGCGACGACAACGGCCAGCCAGGCCCTTGGTATGGCTGGGACCCGGACGAGGCTTTTGACGCCCTTTTCGCGCGCAATGAATTGCCGGAAATTGCCATTGAAGCGGACAAAGGCGACATCGTGTTCTTCAACGGCCGCATAATCCATCGCGGTGGCCCAATTTTGGACGAGGGCGCTTTCCGCCATAGTTGGGCCGGCCACTACATTCCCCGTTCCTACAATCCGTGGCCCTACGAGAGCCACCCCCGGTTGCGCGTCTCCTTCGACGGCGTGTGCCGCTTTACGCCTACCCACTGAACAACAGAGGAGGTTGACCATGAAGCTATGGATGGATGTAATGCGCGATCTCGAAAGCGTGATGAACGATCACGAGCGCATACTCGACGCTTGGGCGGAGGGCGGCGTCGACGGCGTCGTGTTCGGTCCGCTCGTGTTCGGCACTGCAAAACTATCGAAAGATGCAGTGTCCGCTCCCACCGACGACATCGTGGCGGAAGCGTACGATCCAAATCCGGCGGTGTACGCGCGACTCGGAGTCGAGCCGCCACCGCCGCCGGAGCACAAACTACCCGAGAAAAGAGCCCTGTTAGAAAAGACGATGAACGCCGCCAAAGATCGCGGCATGCAGGTTTACTGTATGTACGCCGACGGCGGTGCCGGTCCAGGTGGAGAGGGTCACCACCTGCACGACGACAAAACGCTGGCATCGCGGGTGGCGCGTATGGTCGACACGCTAGAGCACTTCCCGATGGCAGACGGTGCCGTGATGGACGGACCAGAGTGGGGATACGAAATCGCCCCCCATCACATGAATCACCGCTCCTACTTCTTTCACGACCTGCCGGAATCTGTAGCGCCGATGGCCAAGGATCTGGGGTACGACTACGAGGCCATGGTGACCGCTAAAGACAGGCTCCTGTCCCTGTTCCACACCCTCGACCCCGTGCGCATCCGCGGACACGCCCGCGGCGGCCTAGTCGGAGCCTACCGCATGCTCGGAGCCGACCCCGACCTGATGGCCTGGCTGTCGTTTCGGGCCGACTCGCTGACTCGCTATTTTCGCCGCATCCGCGCAGGCGTCGCCGCCGAATTGGAACGCCCGGTGCGCCTAGGATGCGGCCCGCGCTCAGCCGCCTTTGCTCCCTTGTGTGGATATGATTTCGTCGATCTGGCCCAGTTCATGGATTTTCTGCTGCCGAAGCACTACTTCTTTCACCGGGGCTTCGACGGCTTCCTCGGCACAGTCTACCGCTATTCGCAGACGCTTCTGGAGTGGAATCCGAGGATCAGCGTGGCCGACACCCTCGATGTCGTACAGGCTCTCTTCGGCATCGTCCTGCCGGGCGTGGGTGACGACATGCTCGACTTCGAAAGCGCCCTCAATCCGGAGTTTTTCTAGCAGGTGGTAACGCAAGAGACGCGGCGGGCGCTGGCCGCGGTCGATGACCCGGAGCGCATCGTGCCCTGGCTCGACACCGGTCGCTTTCCCCACGACGGAGATCCAATGTCGGCGCGCGACCTCAAGATGTTGCTCGACACCGCCGAGGCTGCGGGGCTCAGGCGCTTCAATTACCACCACCAAGGGAACCTCAGTCCGGGTGAATGGGTGGTCATCAGCGACAAATGCGG
>JAPOYQ010000763.1 GCA_026706505.1 Gemmatimonadota bacterium | reverse complement strand
GGTAGGCGGGGCGGGGAGCGTGGGCGCGGTCGATGGGCGCGCGCGCTAATGACCCCGCGTCGCCACTTACGATCATGGTGGTCGCCTGTAGAGTAAAAGAAAAGAAAAAAAAAGCGGTCGAGAGCCGCAAGCTCTCGACCGCTTATTCGCGTTGGATGCGCAACGCGTCTCAGTGTCTTTCGATGTCAGCGCCCAAAGCCTGCAGGCGGCGCTCAATGTGGGCATGCCCTCGGTCGAGTTGGTAGAGGTTGCTGATCTCGGTGCAGCCCTCGGCCGCTAGACCGGCGAGCACGCAGGCGGCTCCGGCGCGAATGTCCATGGCCTTGACCTTGGCCCTTTTGAGCTGAGCTGGCCCGTGCACCAACACCAAGTGGTCCTTTTCCGGCGCAAGGCGAGCGCCGAAGGAGCGCAAGGCCTTGACGTGGCCGAGGCGATCTTCGAATACGGTCTCGCGGATGTAGCTGTCGCCTTTGGCCATGCACGCCAAGGCCGTCATCCCGGGCTGCAGGTCCGTTGGGAAGCCGGGGTAAAAGGTGGTCACTACGTTGATCGGCGACAAGGTTTCTGGCCCGCGCACCCGCATCCACGCCCCTTCTTCTGTCATCTCGACACCCATCTGCTGTAATTTGGCTTCAAAGACGTATAGGTGATCGCGCACTACGCCCTTGAGGGCAATGTCGCCGCCGGTAATCGCGCTCGCCATCATCAGGAGGCCGGCGTCGAGGCGATCGTACATGATCGTGTGCTCGGCACCTACTAACTCATCGACTCCCTTGATATGCACCTGCCGCGTACCGACCCCTTCGACTTGAGCACCCATCTTTTGCAGGAGCGATGCGAAATCGACGATCTCCGGGTCGGAGGCCGCGTTTTCGATTGCGGACTCGCCCTCTGCTAGGCAGGACGCCATAACGAGGTTTTCCACTCCGGTATGACTGGGCAAATCGCAGTACATAAAGGCACCGGATAGCTGCTTGGCCACCACGTCGATGCCGCCGCCGTTGACGCCTTGGACCTCGGCACCGAGCCGGGCAAAGCCGCGATAGTGATAGTCGGTTGGCCGCGAGCCAATCGTGCAGCCGCCGACCTCTTGGATCCAAGCGCGGCCAAAGCGGGCCAATAGCGGACCGACGAAAAGCAGCGAGGCGCGGAAGCGATTGGTCAAATCCGCGGGAAGCTGGGTTTCTTTGACATCGCGGGTGTCTAGGACGGCCACTTCCTCGGTTGCATCGTAATCGACGCGCGCGCCGAGCCGACGCAACACTTCTAGGGCCACCAATACATCGTTGACCGGGGGGACCCTGTGCAAAACGGTTTGCCCTTCAGTGGCCAACAGCGAAGCGGCCAACATGGGCAAAGCGGCGTTTTTGGACCCTTGGACCTCGACCTTACCTTGGAGAGGACGTCCGCCGCGCACGAAAAGGACTTCTGCAGAACTCATTGCTAATCCTAGAGTTAAGAGGGCGAGCAAACACACCAAGGGGAGGGGGATATCTCAAATGTAACATTGGGTATGCGGTTCGTCAATTACCCAATGCCCTGCTTGACAGAGAGGGGCGCGGCTCTATATTCCACCAAGGACAAAATTGTCTCTATCACGATAGAAAGGAATCCCAATCATGGCTGAAAGCCCTCATATCGTCGCCTATCTGAAGCCGATTTGCGGCTGGAGCAATAGCGTGCGCATGACCTTCGCCAAATACGGCTTGGCATACGAAGACAAAGACATTATCAACAATCCAGATATTTACGCTGAGATGGTGCAGAAAAGCGGCCAGCCCCTCTCGCCCTGCGTCGAGATCAACGGCCAGATGTTGGCCGATGTCGATGGCGATGAGGTCGAGGTTTGGATGCTTGAGAACGGAGTCGTCGAGCCGGTCTCGGCCTAATCGCGCATCCGGCTCAACACGCGCCGCATACCCTCGCACAGGTTGGGTTGCTCGTGGTTGAGCGGCCCGCTCGCCGCGCGGCGAATCAGCGTCAACGCGCCCCATAGCGGGCCGTCGCCAGCCTGCAGAGGCAACACGTAGCTAAAGCCGATAGACCCGCATTCAGCCCCCTCTAGGAGGAAGCGCACTATTCCTGCTGGCAGGGGGCTTTCTTCGTTGGCGCTGGCTTGTCCCACTAGCAACAACGCGGAGTGACCAACTCCGTCCTGATCGGCGAAGAAGCGTACGCCGCCTTGTTCCAGCACTCGTTGTAAAACCTCGGCTCCTGCGCCGGCCGTGTGGACTACCCCTTGACCGACGCGCTCATATACGATGGTATCTGCCGCTTCAATGCCCAGCAGCAAGTCCATGCCTTGAATCACGGCTTCGTCTGGAGACATGGCTTCGAG
>JAPOYQ010000317.1 GCA_026706505.1 Gemmatimonadota bacterium | reverse complement strand
GTAGAACGTGTAGAATTCTTGCAGGGTATTGCCCGACCGCGAGCGCACCTGCAACTGCGTCTGATCGGGCGTGGTCGCCTCCCAGCGCAAACGCCTAATAGCCTTGGGACGGTCGTCTCCGGCGAGTTGGCCAAGGTCGATAAAGCCCGAGCGCAACACCACCTGCGCGGGATAGCCTGGCGAAAACAGCATAAATTCCGTTGGATGCGAAAACCAACCTTGGTCCTCGTGGCCGTGCCAGAAGATGTAGCGCATCTTGCGCGGTTGAAAAAGATAGCGAATGTGGCGGACTAGCCGCGCGGATGCTAACGCCGCGTCAATGGCCATGTCCTCGCGCAGCAGGAAGGTCAGGTCCAAATCCCCGCCGGTAGTGAGCCGTCCGTCCGAGAACAAGATGTTGTAGCCGCGCCCGTGATGTAGGCGTTCAAACAAGAAACTCGACGTGCCCTCACCCCGAGTTTTAAAATATATAAATAGCTCATCGATCCAGAACAGCGCCCCCAAATCCACCTGCCACCACAACCCGCCCTCGCGCCAGCCGCCCTTGGTCCCCCCCGAGGTGAGAATATTGCCGAAGGTGTCCATATTGCCGTCGAACATGTTCTGCGGCTCACGCGCCAGCAGGCCGTGTTCAAAGCGCCCACCTCGTTCCAAGGTCCCCAAGCTGACGTTGTCCCCTTGGGAAAGGATCTCTATTTCGGCTAAGGCTGCATCACGACTCTTTTCATCGGCGACGACGCGGATCAGCCGCACCATTTGGAAGTCCTGCTCGGCATTCAAATCAACGCTTCTATCCGCGTCGAGCACCCGCGTGGTATCCAGCGCACTACCTAGCAGTGGAATCGCAATGGTAGTCTCGACGTTGGGCTTGGTCGTCTGGAATATCTTGCGATAGCGGAACACGTCGTCTTGGGCCTGGATCCGGGCACCCTGAGTGATAAAGACGCTAAATTGCCGCAAAGGCCGAGCGCCCTCTTCGTCGGGGAATATCAGCTTGATCTCCCGCGCCAGCACCGGCCGACCCAAGTCGATATCGACCGACCAATCGACGAGTTGGTCTGCTACATCGGGCTGCCAATAGGTCGCCGGATCGCCATCCATGAGCTTGGGTGCGTCCGCCTCATTGCTGCCGGCGCGCCATATTCCGCCTTCGACCTCGCCGCGCTTCTTAGAAGGATGGGTGAAGAGGTGGGCGTCGAGGGTCGCGTTGATCTGCTTGCGGAATTTCTTCAACTTCAGCGAACCGTCGTCTGCAAACTGGACTATGTCCACTGGAAATTCCCAAGTCGCCCACGCCGCAGGATTGTCGAAACGGACTTCCTCCGCTCGGCTCGGGCCACAGATGAACAGGCCCAAGAGCAAATGGCAAACCCTGTGTTTCCTCTGCATCATACCGCTCTAACCCACCTCAATAGGCTACGGCTAGGGTGCGCACTACTTCTCCCTGCCCAGCATCGGCTCCCGCAGCAATGCGGCACACGTAAACCCCAGGGGCCACCCGCTCACCCGACGCATCCAACCCGCCCCAACTAAACGACTGCAATACATCCCCACCAGACGACACAAGAGCGATCACTTCCCGACCCGCCAAGTCGAAAATGCGCACGCTCGGAGACGCATCCACCGCCTTGAACAGTGCAAAGCGTATCTGCACGTGGTCGTTGATACCGTCGCCGTTGGGCGAAAACACCGGCGGCACAACCTGCAAATCGCCGATCAATCGCTCGCTGCCGGGTAGATCCGGCAGAAATACCAAGTTCGCTTGCCGCTCGGCCGCCTCTACCGACTGCCACAGATCGGGACGCGCTTCTTGCCCTAAGTCCGCAGCAAAGACCGTAGCATTGCGCAGTACCTTAGTGGTGAATTCCACGGCTATCGAATCCGTCCGCACCGTCTCCGGCAAATCGACAAACAGCAGCGAATCACCCACTACCCGCACGGCACTCGGCTCGTGCGCCGCACCACCAATCCACAGCCGCACATCTGTTGCATCCACCGCACTAGGCGTGGAAAAGCGCAGTCGGTCAAACCCTGAGTCGCCCTCCGTTGCGCTCGTCCGCAGCGCATACGTAAACCGCGTCGCCTCGTTGGGTACGACATAGCGCGGAGCAACCTGGCCAGCCGCCTGCGAGACCAGCGCATCCTCAAAATCTAGTGCCAACGCGTGTAGCACCGGGGCGACAGCGGGGTCCTCCGTAGAGAGAATCAACTCCAATTGGATAAAGCGGCGCGGCGTCTCCGACTTAAACGCCTCACCAGAAAACTGGTAGAAGTTGCTCCATGGGCCCCAATCGGCTCCCACGACGACCATGGTGTCAATGGGGCCGCGGATGACTTTG
>JAPOYQ010000963.1 GCA_026706505.1 Gemmatimonadota bacterium | reverse complement strand
CCGGGCTGATCTCACCCGCTTCCAAAGCTGCTAGGTAGGCAATCGGTTTAAAGCCGGAGCCGGGCTGGCGGCGGGCGGTGAGGGCCCGATTGTAGTAGCTGACGAAGATGTCCCGGCCCCCGACCATGGCCAGCACTTTCCCCGTCGGCGACAGGCACACCAACGCACCTTGGACGTAGGCCGGGCGCTCGGCCATCGACGCTTCCGAATAGGGTTTAAATCCCAGCCGCTCATCCAACTCGACCATCCCCTTGGCCACCGCTTCTTCGGCCGCTTCTTGCATTGTAATGTCCAAGGTGGTATAGACCTTCAGGCTCCCGTAGTGCAGGGCCGACGGTCCCCACTGCCGGACGATTTCCGCGTTGATGGCTTCGACCCAATAGGGTACTGGGTTGCGAGGCGGGTAGCCGGGGTTGATGAGGTCTTCGGCTCGGAGGGCAGCGTGTTCCCGGCGCGTCGCCGGATCGAGGAAGCCGCTGGCGACCATGCGGTCGAGCACGTGTTGCAGCCGGACGGTGGCCCGTTGGGGGTTCCGCAGGGGATTGTACTTGGTTGGGGCGTTGACTTGGCCGATGAGCAGGGCGGCGCGGGGCAGGCTCAGCGAGTCTGGGGTCGTATCGAAGAAGGTGATTGCGGCGTCGTGAATGCCGTAGGCGTTGGTGCCGTAGAAGACTGCGTTGAGGTATAGCTCTAGGAGGCGATTTTTGTAAGCGGGTTGCCCAGCGGCGTTGGTGTCTGGATACGAGGCGGCAAAGAATGCCTCTAGTTGCAAGGCGAGGAGCGCTTCCGAGAGCTTGCGCTCAAAGGTTTTTTTCGGGGAAAAGAACAGGCGCTTGACGAGCTGTTGGGTCAAGGTGCTGCCGCCGCGGGTAAGGCTGCGCTTGCGCAGGTTGTCGCGGACCGCGCCGCCGATGGCCAGCAGGTCGATGCCTCGGTGGTGGTAAAAGTGTGCGTCTTCCGTGGCGATGAGTGCTTTTACCACGTGGGGGCTGATGCGTTCGAGGGGCACCCATTGGCGGCTCTGATTGAAGGTGTAGATGCGCTCGCCAGAGGCTGCGTACATTTCCGTGCCGGGGCGGATGCCTAGCTCGCGATGATCAGTGGGCAGACTGGGCAAGTTAGGGGTCATGCGCCAGATGGCGTACCCCACCCCCAGTCCGGTCGCCAATACGAAGAGCACGGTCAGGACCGCACCGATGAGCAACGCGCGTCTCATTGCTCTTCTAGTCCAAGGTGTTGTTGCACGAACTGGTCCGGAAGCAAGAGCGCTATGGCCTCTTGGCCCGGCACGAGCGCGTACGCGGCGAATTGGTCTTCGTCTCCAGTGCGGGTCAGGCGCAGTTCAAAGCCGTCTGCGCTGTCCCAAGCTGTGAGTAGATGCTTGTTCTCGCCCTGGCGTA
The DNA here is from genome assembly GCA_026706505.1 of Gemmatimonadota bacterium. Next base: position 945 of record JAPOYQ010000963.1, on the reverse strand, counting down.
GCGAATCGGCCCGCGCTTGCACGACCTCTGCTAGGGCGGCTGTGATGATCGGCCCGGCATCGCTTTGCGCACGCTCGGGGTCAGGACCCAAAAGCGGCGCTAAATGCTGACGCCAGTAGGCCATGTCTTCCTCTTTCATCCTCAGAAAAGTCCAAGCCTCGGGCTCGTCTTTTGCCAGCAGGGACTTGTGAAGCTGGTAGAACAGCGAACCGTCTTCTAGGGCCATTTGCGCGCCGACGAGGGCGCGGAGATACGAAGCATCGTCGGGTACGGTGGCTTGGGTTAGCAGGTAGCGGCCCTGCTCGTAAATCTGCAGGGAATAGGCGAGCTCGCGCAGCGTCTCCGGACTGAGGCGATCGGGTTGGAGTGCGGTGTCGCGCCGCGCGACCGCAAAGAACGCCGCGTGAGTGCCGTGGTACTGGAGTTGGTAGTGGTTTTGCAAAACCGGCAGTGGGGTTTGGCTCGGCTCTAGGGTAGTCTCGGCCAGCGAGTCGGATAGGGCCGTGCGGGTCTGCCGACTGGCGAGAATACCCTGCCAGAGCGCCCCCCCTGGCTGGCGCTTTGGGTTTTGTTGCATCAGGTATTGGCCGATGTAGCGGGCCGCGTATTGGGTTTGGTATTCGAGGAAAAAAAGACCGCAAGCCGCGCAGAAAGGCACCAACACACACAGGGCGATGCGGGTGAGGCCATAGAGCAAAGATCGCATAGCGACACAATAAGTTCGGAGAGGCTGCTTGTCAAAAGTGCTTGCTCATTTTAGGAACCTAATGGTACTTTTGGCAGTGAGGCGATTAATCTATCTGGGGAGGTAGAAAAAATGAAACGCCTAAAATTTGCATGGATTGTCGTCGTCATCGGCTTGTGGCACTGCGGCGATGACGGCGAAAAGGGCACCAGTCCCGTCGCGATTGCCGATCCTCCGCAGGTGCCGCGCGCGCTGAGTGT
>JAPOYQ010000777.1 GCA_026706505.1 Gemmatimonadota bacterium | reverse complement strand
GGCCAATGACGGGGTCCGCAATGCGCTCTACCGCAACGACGGCGGGACCTTCGTCGACATCGCGCTCGCCGCGGGGGCCGCGTACAACGGCAACGGCCAAGCCGAGGCTGGCATGGGCGTGGCCGCTGGCGACGTTGACTCGGACGGAGATCCAGACCTTTTCGTCACCAACTTCTCGCGCGAGAGCAATACGCTCTACCGCAACGACGGTGCTCTCCGCTTCACCGACAGCGGGGCCGCTATTGGCCTCGCCGATCCGAGCTTGCGCCCCTTGGGCTTTGGCACCCTGTTTTTCGACGCGGACAACGACGCCGACCTCGACCTCTTCGTCGCCAATGGGCATGTCATGGACCGGATTCAGCTCCTTGAAGAAGACCTCCGCTACGCCCAACCCGACCAGCTTTTCGCCAATAGCGGTGGCCAGTTCCGCGACGTGTCGGCGGCGGCCGGTCCGGCCTTTGCTCGGATTGCGGTCTCGCGTGGCGCAGCGTATGGCGACTACGACGCGGATGGCGATCTCGACTTGTTGGTCACCCACGCCAGCGGTCCGGCGGCCCTCTACCGCAACGACCTGCCGCCTCGTTCTCATTGGCTGTTGGTGGAGGGCCTAGTGGCCGGTGCCCGCGTCCGCCTGCTGTGCGATGGCCACCAGCAGACGCGGACCGTCACCGCTGGCGGCAGCTACCTGTCGGCCAGCGATCCGCGACTCCACTTTGGCTTGGGGACTTGCGCCCGCGTAGAGCATCTTGAAATCCGCTGGCCGGATGGTGCGCAGGACGACCACTACGACTTGGCTGCCGACCAAGTATTCCACAGCGGACGATGAACCAGCGCGAACGCCTGCTCTACGCCCTGATCCTGCTGTTGGCTGGTGCCGCGCTCTGCTATGGCTGGAAACTGTACTGGTTCCTCACGGACGATGCCTATATTTCCTTTCGCTACGTGAGCAACTGGGCTTTGGGCCACGGCCCGGTGTGGAACCCTCCCCCGTTTCGTCCGGTCGAAGGCTACACCAATTTTCTGTGGATCGTCCTGCTGTATGGGGTCTGGCAGGTCTTGGACGTTGCCCCTCCCGCAGCGGCCAACTACCTCGCCTTGTGCTTTGCCCTGTGCTCGCTCTACATCACGGCGCAGATGCTGCTGCGCTTGCCTTGGTCGCCCAGACTGCGCCCCTATCGCTTGGTCTTCCTCGCCCTCTTGCTGTTCGCGGTGGTCACCAACCGCACCTTCTTGGCTTGGAGTAGTTCGGGCTTGGAAACGGCGCTGTTTGGTTGCACGGTCCTCGCTTGGACCTGGGCTTGCGCTTTTGTTACTCCTAGCCACCGGAGGTGGCCTTTAGTTATTTCCGCCGCCGCCGCCGGTATCTATCTGACGCGCCCGGATGGCTTGCTTTTCCTCGGTGCCACTGTGGTCGCGCTCTTTTGGGCTTGGCGCACTGGCTGCTATCCCGCTCGGCGGCTCGCCCAAGCCCTGCCCCTGCTGGCCGCGCCGCTGCACATAGTCTGGCGTCAGAGCTTGTACGGCGAATGGCTGCCCAATACTTATTACGCCAAAGCCGTCGGAGCTTGGCCGGCCAGCGGCTTCCGCTACGCACTCTCTTTTGCCCTCGAATACGCCCTGTGGACGTGGGGGCTACTTTTGATCTATGTGCTATGGAAAAAGAAGGAGGCGCTCAGGCAGTCTTGGCATGGGCTGATCGCCGCGCTTGCACTGTGTGGACACGCTGCGTACTACACGTTCGTCCACGGTGGAGATCACTTTGAGTACCGGATTTACGCGCACTTGGTGCCTTTGTGCTACCTCGCCTTTGCGTGGTGCCTAAACGCCGTGGGGGTCCAACCGAAAAAAGCGCTTGCGGCGCTCGGCCTCGCGGTTGTGCTTTCTTGGCCGGTTCCTTGGATCCATTGGTCCCAGACTCACCACATCGCCAGCCGCGGCCAGACCTTGCAACTCAAAGTGCCCGTGGCCCCGCACTTTCCCGCTCCAATCCGCTGGTACGCCGCTGCTTTTGACGAGCTGCAATTTTGGCTCATCGACCGTTTCGTCTGCATTCGCCACCAAGAGCACAAAGCCAACGCGGAATTCCTCGCCGGAATGTTTCCTCCGCGTGCTCAGGGTCAGTTTCTGCCCGCGGCCGACTACCCAGTTTTTTTCTTTCCCGCCATTGGCATCCCGGCCTGGCGCTTGCCGCACATCAACATCCTCGACGTTCACGGCCTCAACGACTATGTCATCGCCCGCACACCCCCTGAGCCGACCGCCGAGCGCATGATGGCCCACGAGCGCACGCCGCCGGCCGGTTATGTAGAGTGCTTCCAGCCCAATGTCCGCCTCGTCGCCCCTAGG
>JAPOYQ010000156.1 GCA_026706505.1 Gemmatimonadota bacterium | reverse complement strand
CCCCAGCGGGAGTTCAGCCCCCGAAGGCCCGTATAAAAACTTGAGCGTGCCGATCCAGCCTTCCTGCACATCGGTGTACATGAGGTTGTACCCAACCAAGTAGTACGTGATCCCGGCAATCGAATAAAGCCCGATGTTCTTGAGGCAGATCATGGAGGCGTTCTTGGTGCGCACGGACCCGGCTTCAAGCATGGTAAAGCCCGCGCACATCCACATTATGAGCACGCCCCAAACGAGAAACGAGAAGGTGTTGAGAATGAATTGCAATTCTTCACCGCTCGCGGCATAGGCCCCGGTCGCCCCCATTAGGAGGCCGCAGGCCACAATAAATCCGCCCACCCGCAATGCGCTGCCACTCGAGTTTCCAAGCATATCGATCTCCCTCCTTTGATCGAGCAGATCTTACTTCAGCGGTTTTATACTATAGCCAATCGCCAATCCTCTCGCAATCACCTCACTGCTTTCCGACCTACCAAACAACAGGGGTTGAATATCGCTTATTTCTGCAAAAAATAAAACGACAAAATCCCTTCGGAATGTTAAAAGTATATTGAATACGGTTTCAATTAGCAGATCCTACACCCGCCCGTCGAATTCGCGTCCCCTGATCAGCATAAAGCGAAATTCGCCGCGCGGCTTTTCGCACTCGATCATCAGGCGATGCTCCTCGCTTCCAACGCCGAGGTATATGGTCTCCGAGCGGAGATAGTGCAGGGCTAGGCCGCGCCGCCGGTTGGGGGTGGAATTGGCACCCGTGCGGTGGAAGTTGAGGCCGTGGTGGAACAAACAGGAGCCGGCCGGCAATTCCACTGGTACAGGCTCGGGAATCAGGGGATTTTCCAAAAAGCGGGCTTTGTGCGCCGAATTGATAGGCCCCCATTTATGGCTGCCCGGCAGCACAGTCATGCAGCCGTTTTCCACGGTGGCGTCGTCGAGGGCGACCCAGCAAGAGACGTGATCTTGCGGAGCAAACTGCGGCCACGCCACAGAATCCTGATGCCAGTCGGTGACCGTGCCGTAATAGCGCGCCTTCATCATCAACTGGTCGCAGTAGAGTTTGATATTGGGGCCGAGCAAATCCTCGATGACATCGACGATCTCCGCCTTGCGGGCCACGGCCTCAAAGAGGGGATCGAAATAGCATAGATGAGTCATTTTGCGTACCTGATCGAGGCGATCCACCTCAGCGTCCTCTTCCTGGCGGAAGGCGGCTTCCAACTGGACGTAGCGCGGCGGCACGTGGTCGGCTTGACCCCGGGCGATCTCCTCGCTGCGCTGGCGCAGGGCCTGTAATTCGTCATCGGCGAGGATCCGGTGATAAGGCAGGTAGCCCTGTTCCTCAAAGTGGGTTTTTTGCGCTTGCGTCAAGGCCATGATTAGGCAAACAGACTACTGGGCTAGCCCGCCATCTCAGCGCGGATTTCCCGAATCCAATCGACGCTCTGGCGCACCTTGGCGGCCAAACCATCCCAGTCCTTGGCGGCGACGAGTTCCTTGGTAATCAGCTTGGAGCCAGCGCCGACGGCGGCAACGCCAGCCTCAAACCACGCCTCTAGGCTCGCGCGCGTGGCATCGACACCGCCGGTGGGCATAATCCGAGTCCACGGACAAGGACCAAGCACGGATTTGACGAAGGCCGGACCGCCGACTTCGCTGCCGGGGAAGACCTTGACGATCTCGACACCCAGTTCCTCGGCTTGGCCAATCTCGCTGACCGAGCCGCAGCCGGGCGAATAGGCAATTTTGCGGCGGTTGCACAGGCGGGCAACCTCCTCGTTGAGCAAGGGACCGACGACGAAGTTCGCGCCGTTGGCAATATATAGAGCCGCGGTAGGCGCGTCGCAGATCGAGCCAACGCCCATGATGATGTCGATTTTCTCGGCCATCACGTGGCGCAGGGTCTCGGTGAAGACGTGGTAGGCCAAATCGCCGCGATTGGTGAATTCAGCGCAACGAGCACCCCCTCGGGCGCAGGCTTCGACGATGTGGATGGTGGTTTCTGGGTCTTGGTTGTAAAAGACCGGGACGATCCCGGTGTCGTAGATGGCGTTGAGGACGGCCATCCGATCGTACTGGGCCATTGTGTACTCCTTAAAGCGAATTATCGAGAAGAATGAGCAAAGGGCACGTGCTGCTCGGGAAAGTTGCCATAGCGGTCCTCGCCGCGCACCAAGACGGTCGGATACTTGTTGCCCAGCGAGTTGAGCTCGGGCTGCGCAACGTGCGGGGCCACGTAGCGCAGCGTCAGCCCGCAGCGGCGGCGATTGGAAGTATTGGGATTGCTGGCGTGGAATACCTGGCCGTCGTGGATGGATATTTGGCCCGGCGCGAGTACTAAATCAACGGCGTGGC
>JAPOYQ010000069.1:1552-2357 GCA_026706505.1 Gemmatimonadota bacterium | reverse complement strand
CAGAGGTTGGTGAAATTGACCGAGTACGTGATCTCGCCGGGGCTATCGTCATCAATAGCGCCCGTATCGGCCCCAGAAGTCAGCGCATTGCCAACCAGCGGCGCAGTAGCCACCAGCACTGGATCCGGCCGATTGAGGTGCATGCTGCGACTCAACAACTCGGTATCCAAGTAATCGCGCACGCCGGACGACGGGCCGAGGGACACGCTGTGGACCACAATATCCGCCTCCATCTCCTCGGTAAAGCTGTCCGAGGTGACGAGGGTGAAGGTTCCTAGACCAGCATCGCCATCTACGGCTTCGCTAATAACGACTGCACCGCCCCGCACCTGATTGCCAGAGACTTCCACGGCCGGCGCCGACAGGCTAAACGCAGAGGAACCCGCAAACGTGGTGGCCTCCAGATCAAAGGCCTCGGCGGGCTCCACCGTCACGATAACCTCAACCTGCTTCACGCCTGCTAGCCCGGCCGCCGACAGCGCGACTGGAATTTTCGCACCCGCACCCGCGACCACTTCGTTGAGGGCCTTGTCATCGTTATTCAGGGAAATCTGCGAGACGAACATCAACTGATCGACATCTGGCACCGCCCAAGTGGCGTTGAAATCAATCGCCAAGTCGATGGTATCACCGGCCGGATTTACAGCGGTCGTGCGCGCCCGAACGTCGAGCGAAGTCGCCGCGGCCTTTAAGTTGCCTTCGGCGTCGAACTTAACCACGGCATTGCCAGCCTCATCGGTCACATTCCTCAGGCATACGTACACGCCGGAGGGAACCTCGCCGACACCGAGCAGATAGACCGACC
>JAPOYQ010000069.1:0-1542 GCA_026706505.1 Gemmatimonadota bacterium | reverse complement strand
AAGGCAGACCCCGAGCCTGTCTTGGTGATGTACCAAGCAATGGTCTGGCCTTTGGCGGGGACACCATCATCGGTGTAATTGACCGAGAACTCGATCTCGCCGGGGCTGCCGTCCGCGGCCGCACCTGTGCCGACCGAGGAATAGGCCGGATTAAGGGAGACCGATGAGGTCGCCAACATATTCGGCGGGGGCACGGCCCAGTTGACGATGAACAATCCCTCGGCACCAACGACATCCCGGTCCACAGACGACGGCCCAAGGGACACGCTACTCACCACAATCTCGGCCGAGGACTCCCTGCTAAAACTACTCGACATCGTGAGGGTAAAAACCCCCAAAGCACCATCGCCATCTACCGTCTCACTGAGGGTGGCTACACCGCCTTTGATCTGATCGTCCCCTAACACTTCCACGCCAGACCCAGGCGAAAAACCAAAAGCAGGGGTAAAGGTCGTCGCCGCTATATCGAAGGCCTCCGCGGGCAATACCGTCAGAATAATTTCAACCTGTTTTACCCCGACCATTCCAGCGGCCGACAGCGGCACCTGCACTTGCTCACCAGCACTGGCGGCGGCATGTTCCCCATCCAGCGAAATGACGACGTTCGCGTTATCCCCAGCGACAGCGGCACCACATAGTGCGAGCAACAGGGCGATGGCAAGAGGAAATATCTTGCGCACGCTGTTCTGCATAGTTGCTTCTCCTTCTATTTATGAACCTGTTTTACATAGTGAAATGGGACCCCAATTTGAGGCTTGAGGTCCCATTTCACTAACTCGCTGTGCAGTGGGTGCTTACTTGAGCAACAGCATCTTCTTGACTTCGTGGAACTCACCGCCCGCCTGCAAGCGGTAGAAATACATCCCCGAAGACAAACTGTGCCCGTTGTCGTTCGTCGCGTCCCACTCCACGACGTAGCGACCAGCGCTCTGATGCTCGGCAACCAGAGTCCGAACCACCTGACCTACTACATTATACACGGTCAGTTCCACGTCCGCCGCCTGCGGCAACGCATACTTGATCGTCGTCGCTGGGTTGAACGGATTCGGATAGTTGTTCGCCAGAGCGAACGCCTCCGGACGCGTCTGCAACTGCACCGGTGCCGGCAACGCCAGACGGTTGAAGCCAAACTCGCTGTCATACGTCTGGTTGTCACCGATCTCGATGAGCGTGTTCTCGATCTCCGTCGTTGGACGGAACACCAAGCTCAGCGCCACCTCGCCGTCGGAGACCACGTCCCCGTGAGCGACCACCGTCAAGACACCGGCTTCGTCAGCCAGCACCTGCGGCGTGGCAAACGCGCTGCCACCCAGCGGCTCATCGGTCAGCACCTGGACGAACTCCAGCTTGTCGGCCTCGTATTGCACCTGCAAGCCGTAGCCCTTGATCGCAGCAAAGTCCGCCAAGCGCACGTCGAGGACAAAGTCCTCACCCACGATGGGCATGGCTGTCCGCGCATCCAGATACATCCGCGCATCCGCATTCAGACCGGCGAACATGGGCACGCGCTTGCCCGCCGCCGCCGTGCTGCGACCGAAGTTG
>JAPOYQ010000403.1 GCA_026706505.1 Gemmatimonadota bacterium | reverse complement strand
CGTCTCGTTCAGTGTGAACGGCGACATCGTTCAGGCATCCCGGTGTGGCAAGAAGCCAAGCAAGATCACCTGCACCAGCGAGCGCCAAGGATGGCCCATAAAGGCCGGTTCTGAATCGCTCTCTAATGGCTTGACGCTGAAGAACGAGGATTGGAAGCGAGAGTTGGGCGAACTATGGTTTGGCCTGTCCGAACCGGAGGATGGCGAACGGTTTCGGCCGACTTTCCGTTCCCTGTTTTCCAGAGTGGCCAGGCGGCAGGAAAGCGGCGGCTTTCTGCGCCCCACGCAGCACGCCGAAGAGCAACAATCGTGGGATCAACAGGCCATACTCAGTCACTTGGTCGGCTTGGACACGACAATTCCTGCCCGCTTCCAGGAGTTACGGGTGCAGGAAAGAGTGGCCGCCGACCTTCGTCGCCACGCCAAGTCGGGAGAGCTTGGCCGCTATCTGGGAAAGGCGGGGGAGTTGCGAACCCGGCTTGCGGTCGCGGAAGCACATTCCGAGCGCCTGCGCCAGCAGATCGGGAACTTCCGTGTGGTGGCCGAGTACGAGGAATTGGAGCGTGAAGCGAGCCGCATCACCGGCGAGATCAACGGCCTCAATGAGGAGAACTTGGCGGACCGGAACCTTCTTCGGGAGCTTAGAGCAGCATTGGAGTCCGAGCACATGCCGGAGTCGCCGGACTTGAACAAGCTGTATCGCGAGGCGGGCGTTGTCCTGCCCGACTTGACCCAGCGGCGACTTGATGAGGTGGAGCGCTTTCACGAAACAATACTCCGGAATCGACGCTCCCACCTTGAGTCGGAGATCAATTCCGCCGACAAGCGCATCACAGACCGGGACCAATCTAAGGCCCGGCTGGACCAACGACGTGCTCAGGTCATGGGTTTGCTCAATTCCGGAGGTGCTTTGGAGCACTTCACCAGTTTGCGGGAAGAGCTTGGCCGTGCGGAGTCCGAAGTCACCACTCTAAAGGAGCGACTCGAAACAGCGGAACGCCTGGAAAGCACTCAGACCGAACTGAAGTTACTGCGCAATCAGCTGGTGCAAAAGCTTCGAGATGACATTCGAGAACGAAATCAAAGTGTTCGGGAGGCCATTTTGGGCTTCGAGGCACTGTCGCAGTCGCTGTACGAGCGAGCGGGAAGCCTAACCTTGGACGATACGCCCAACGGACTGAATCTATCATTCCACATCGATGCCGAGCGTAGCAAAGGCATCACTAACATGCAGATTTTCTGCTTTGACCTCATGCTGGCGGAGATCGGCATGCGGCGCAGCCGGTGGCCCGGCTTCCTGATTCATGACAGCCACCTCTTTGACGGCGTGGATGAACGGCAGGTTGCCAAGGCGTTGCAACTCGGAGCCGAACGCGCAGAAGCAGGCGGGTTCCAGTACATCGTAACGATGAATTCCGACGCCGTGCCTAGCGAGGGTTTCAGGCGCGGCTTCGACCTACGCGATTACTTCCTTGAACAGCGTTTGACCGACGCAACGGAAACCGGCGGGCTGTTTGGGATCAGGTTCAATTGAACTGGTAGGCCACCCAATCCCATTGTCTTCCCCAACTCTTGCGATATCCTGATTCATCTGTACATCCACGGAATGATCATGCGGGCTTCGAAGTGGGGCAGTAGATTGGCAGCGCGGCTACCCAGATCACTGTTGGGGATTCTTGGGCTAAAGGCGGGCGATGAACTTCAAGTTGCGTCGTCGGCATCCTCACAGATCACGTTGGCACGGGACAAGCGCCGGGAGCGGGCGGTTGAGCGGATGCGCAAACGCGCCCTTGGTCCGCCTCAGGACCACTCGCTTGACCGCAACGAAGCCAACGCGAGGTGACTGCCTTCCTCGACACCAATCTGCTTGCCAAGGAGTTCACTATAGCCGTCGGCGAAAAGCGCTTAGGTATCTGCCCCCGCCCTATACGGCAACACCCTTTACAACAAACTAATCACTGGCCACTCGAAGCAGTTCCATCGCTTTCTCAGATCGTTCCCAATAGGCACCATATTCGCGCCAGTACTCCCATGCCTGGTCGGCACCACCCATCGTGATCAGGCCGGGATACTTGCGCTCTGGCTCGGGGTGGCTGGACCTCAGCAGTTCTTCCGCCACCAATGGGAGATGCTGAACACATTGGGCGAGCGACTCTTGCGCTTTCGCGTCTTCAGCCGATAGCACCAGTGCCAGCGCGTTTGAATAGAGTATTTCCGGCCCCGGATCTTCAGGAAACTTGCGGCAGTGCTCGATGACTGCTGTCGAATCGCCCTGCTCAAACCAACATTGGGGCAAGAGATACCTAGCGAGGCTTCGCCTCAGACCGACGAGGCATGTGTTGCCGTTCGGGGCGTGTT
>JAPOYQ010000226.1:1536-2361 GCA_026706505.1 Gemmatimonadota bacterium | reverse complement strand
CGGCGATCCGGGAGCACCTGGGTGTTCCCCTCGCCGCGCGATCCAGGACGGCCTCTCTCGTCCGATCTGTCGCTCTGGTACTCGGTGCGCAGGGAAGCCGGGATAGCGGACGTACGCCTCCACGATTTGCGACATACGTTCGCGAGCCACGCCGTGCTGCGAGGCATCCCGTTGCCAGTGGTCTCGCGCCTGCTCGGCCACAAGCAGCCGAGCATGACGCTGCGATACGCTCACGTCGGCGACCGGGAGGTCGAGGCGGCAGCGGAACGAATCGGCGCGGTCATCGCACGGACGTTGGATGGTCATCAGGCGAGTTCAACTGACTGACTGGATTGTTGGGCGACCTCGCCTGCGAGCTGTGCCTTCAGCGTGGCCTTGCCGCTCTCGGGCATGCGGCCGAGATAGAGGGTCATCAGCCGCCTACCCCCGGCGTCGCGGAAGGAGACCGTGCCGCAGGAGGCCTCGCGCCAGCACGCTTCGGAACGGCCGTCCTCGCCGGCCCGCAGCGCCACCATGACGCCGTCGAGCGAGACCGACGCGCTCACCGCGTCGGGCGGTATGTCCTGGGCTGCACGGATGCTCTCCAGCGTCTCCGAAGCGATGCCTTCCCAGCGTTCATGCATGCTTAGGGTGAGCCGCTCACCGAGGGCGTCATACCGCGCCCACCTTCGCGAAGAACTCCTCGGCTTCCCGCGCCGTGCAGTGGCCCATCATCATCAGCCCGAGCTGCGCCGCCGGCCGCGTCAGGTAGTCGCCGATGAGGCCCAGGCTCTCGTCGAGCGGCACCAGCGACGTGCTGCTCGCGCCGTTGCGGTAGCGCGCGCG
>JAPOYQ010000226.1:0-1526 GCA_026706505.1 Gemmatimonadota bacterium | reverse complement strand
TCTGTCGCGCCCAGGCTCACTCGGACCCGGCTCGCACCGTCGTCCCGGCTCTCGGCGTGGGCTCCGAGGAGCGTGCAACCCAGGCCGTTCATGGCCCCTCGCAGCTCCGTCTCAGCCGTCTCGAAGGTCTCGGCACACGGGTCCGATTGAGCCTGTGCGCGACAGAACTCCACCACCTGGGCGACCGCATCCGCCACTTCGGCAGGCTGGTCCAAAAGGTCGATGGACGAGGGGGTGAGAGACTGCGACACTGGTATGGGAACGCTCCTGATGTTGGTTTGTTCAGCTCAGCATCCTACCGCATCTCGCGGTGTGGAGCGTTCCCACCCACCACTGCTGGATGCTGTCGTCATGACAAAATCCCGCCCTGCAACGGGCAATTGTCACGAAACGCCGATTTCGACCGTACGGCGCAACCTATGAAACGCGCTAACTCAATGACTTACGGTCGCCATGCCAGAACTACACCCAAATGACCAGCCCCGCGATCACCTCACACCGCTCGCCGGGCGGATAAAAAACCAGCCCTGGCCACCAACCTTGCAACTCCCAGCGCTTGCCCATAATTTGCCAAACTGCTGTACTCCTTTTGGAAACGACGCGCGGCCTTAGATGACGGATCGAGATAGCAAGTATCTAAATTACAGCAAGTATATGTTCAAAGCATGGCTATCATTTGCTTGTGTCGTAGCATTTCTAGCCAGTTACAGTACTTCATTCTCCCAGTGCAGTTCCGATCGAAACAACGAAGGTACGTTCAGTGGTCCAATCGTGACCAAGTGGCTTCAGCATGAAGGAGACGATCGCGACATGATCATCATGCAAGAGGTCACATTTTGGGACGGCTGCGGGAAAAGTGGACGGTTCCCACAGGAGTCAAAGTAAATGGAGCATCTATCCCGAAAGTTCTTTGGACACCGTTTGGCTCCCCTTTCGTCGGTGACTATAGAAGGGCCTCAGTCATACACGACCATTTCTGTCGCACGAAAGAAGAACCCTCACAATCTGTCCATCGCATGTTCTACAACGCTGTACGTGCAGATGGTATATCATCGTTCACTGCACGCTGGATGTATACAGTAGTTCGAGCACTTGGCCCTCGATGGACATCAATAAAGGGATTTGACGGTAAGTCTAGATTTGTTGAATTACCGCCTTCGGTGTCGGAAGGAAAACTCCAACAGATATTGGAGTGGGTGGATTCTGAGAATCCAACTCTAGATGAAATAGATGCTCGAATAGAAGAATATGAATTACGGAATCGCTGAAATGCACTCTTCTTCATTTGTGTAGCGAAAAAAATACGACTTCAGATCACTGGAGTTAATTTGTTCAATGACATATTTGATGACAGGTAAGGTATCTGTCTCAAGTACAGAATTTTGGCTTCTCTTTGCACTCTCGCATACCTTATTTAACGTTGCGGCGACCTTTCCACATTCACCTAAGCAGCACCACTTAGCAATGCGGGGTCCGGCAATCCGACAACCACTGTCATACAGCCACGATCGTAGTCTGAGTCGTCG
>JAPOYQ010000939.1 GCA_026706505.1 Gemmatimonadota bacterium | reverse complement strand
GTCGACGATCCACACGGCTTCTTTTTCAAGGCGTTGGCGGTCATCGACGGTCTCGTCGGAGAGCCAGCCGCAGTCTGGGCGCAGATCCCGCAGGGCTTTTTTGAGGTAGGCGTCGGCTTGGAGATCTGCCGCGGTCAGCGGATCGTTCCTGTCTTTGTAGGCGATCTCAAGTGGTCCGCCGAAGTACTGCAAGGTCAGCGCCCCGGCCTCGCGGGTGGCTGCTATGGTTTGTTGGAGTTGGGCCTGCATGAGAGAATTTGAAAATAGGGGTTGGCGCAGGGGAGAGCAATGGGCCGAGTCGGGGCCATGGCGGCTTGACAAGACGAAGAGGCGTCGGGTAGATTGAAAGAGCAGAATCGACAATTTCAAATGAGGTGGAACATGCGTTGGACTATATGGATTTGGCTGCCTGTGATCTTGCTGGCGGCACGCGGGGCTGAGGCGGCCATGGAGACCGAAGAGGTGCGGAGCCTGCTGGAGAAGATGGAGGCCGAAGAGGCGTGGGGCGAAGCTGTGCTTACCGATGGCCGAGTGCGCTCGTTGCGCGTGGAGGAGCTTGAGGCGGATTCAGTGGCGGTCGTCGAGGTCGTCGGTGCCTTGCAGGAGCGGGAGGCCGCGTATGCACTGGCCGAAATTCGCTCGCTGCGCTCGCTGGGGACGCATCGCATTCAGGCGCGCCACGCCGCGTACCAGCAGTCAAAGTCCGGGTTGTTGGCCTTTCTGCTGGAGCTACCCGTGCCGGGCGCGGGCTATTTCTACATTGGGGAGCACAAACAGGGGCTCGCGCTCATGGGCATGGCGGTGACGGCGGTAGGGACGGCCATTTTGACTGGTGAGGATACTGCGGCCGGTTGGGTGCCGTTGTCGGCGTGGGTCAAGATCGCATCGTTGTTTCATCTGCGCGACCAAGTCCAAACCATCAACAAGTTGGCCAAGAACGTAGAACTGGGCGCTCTGCCCGGGCGCGAAGCCGCCGTCCCCGCCCTGCGGCTGAAGCTGGATTTTTAGCGACGCGAGAGGGCTGTGCTAGCCCTGCGCCTGACTGGATACTCGACCGGCCTTTCCCTTGCGGGGCCGGTTTTTTTATGACCTCCCAACGCGGCCGATCCAAGCTCTTAGATCCATGGCCAAGCTGAGGAAGGTGGGTACACTGCGGTCCGACTATACACACCCCGGGAATTCGCGCCCACGGATCAGGGGCCAGCCGTTGACAGGTTCCGGCCCGACAAGGCAACCGCGCTGTTTAAGGCGTTCGGTCTCTTCCGGTGTACCGATGTAACGCGTGTCCGAAGAGACGTAGTGAATCGACCAGCCTCGCCGCCGGTACGGCGTTGTATTCGGGCCGCTGCAATGGAGTGCCAGGCTGTGGTGAAAGGTCGCATCACCCGCCTTCAGTGGAACAGCGACCTCTTGGGCGAGCACATCCTCTGTCAGCATGTAGGGGAGATGGTCCCAGTTGACGAGGCCGAAGTGGTGGCTGCCCGGGATGAAACGCACACAACCGTTCTCGACAGTCGCGTCGTCGAGCAAGACCTGGCATGTGACCTGGAAGTTGCTCGCGAAGAAGGCCCAGAAAATGGAATCCTGATGGTAGCGATTCGCTTTGGCGTATGGCGGCTTCGCAAAGACCTGGTCGTAGTAGAGCTTGATGTCCGGCCCCATCAGGGATTCGATGATGTCGACGATTTTGGGGCTTCGTACAAACGCATTGAAAACCGAATGGTGGTACGAAGGCAGGTTGAGATGACTTACCGTATCCAGCGGGTCCTCAACCGGCGTGCGATCTTCTGGGGCGGTTACTTCCCCTTTCGGGTAGACCTGAGTGCCGCGTCGGTCATGTCGGCTTCCGTGAGGTGTGGGCGGTTCCGCGGCTTGAGCCGTTCCCGGAGTGTGGTGAGAGACGTTGCCTTCCGGGTAGTCGGGGACGCGACCGAGCGCAAGGTCGGCGTAGTGGTTGTGCAGGGTCTCGAGTTCTTCTGTGGTCAGCAGTTCTTTGACGACGATATAGCCGTCTTGGAAAAATTGGTTTTTCTGTTCTTTGGTCAAAGTCATAAGTGTCTCCGAATGGAAAGGTGCCGGGTGAGTGCGGCGATGATCTTCACCTGCCCCTGCAAACCGGCATTGGGTCACATTCACACGAAAGGGCCGGAGCTCGCCAGCGGCCAGTGGTGGCAATACAACTGGTGAACCCCGATCAGACCGCTACGTTGTCCGGGCCGTAGAAGTCGTTGACGGTCGGCCGGCTTCCCTATTCAGCCACCCAGACCCGTCTGATCGGAACGACGGGAGACTCGCACACACCGCCATAGATTGTCACGGCGGTGCTTTTCTCGTTTTGAATCCGGCACAGGTGCACCTCAGT
>JAPOYQ010000792.1 GCA_026706505.1 Gemmatimonadota bacterium | reverse complement strand
CTCTTTCGGCACTTCATGGCTGAGACCGTCGCGGCGCTCGACAGCCTCTATTCGCTCGGTTTGCCTCGCAACATTGTACTGCGCGACAGACAGGTTGTTTTTGCTCAGCGCCAGCGCGATTTTGCGCTCATAAGAACGCAGTTTACCCACAATCAGTACGATGGATTCCTCCGGTGGGAACTAAACAATGCACGTCTCTTGTCTTATCGTCGCTACAACACCAATTTAACACTTTTTTCCGCTGTTTATCGCGCACGCGGCGAGGATTTGGCCAGTGCTTTGGAGATTTTTGCAGATTGTGCTGAAGACGGCGACCCGTGGCAGTGCTTACGCATCACCACAGAGCCTGAGGAGAAGATGGACAGTGACAAAACTCGCGGACTTAGGGGTTAGAAAACCAACGAGGAACCCCTCTTAGCCGATTTTTTGGGTCCGAATGGTAGCTAAACACCTCTTGACAATGCTCTTGCTGGCAACCCTCGCCCTTGGGCCGATTGGGTGCGCGGCTAGGTTGCAGTCCGCATTGGTGGGATCGCTGATCGAGGACGTCAGTGCGGCCACAGCCCGCCACGACGACTTGGATTTGGTCGCCTCGGGCGTGCCTACCTTCCTGCTCTTATTAGAGGGGCTGCTGGTGGCCAATCCGCAAGACCCACAATTGCTCTTAAGTGCTGCTGAAATATATACTTCCTACGCCACTTTGGTCGAAGTCGATGATCCCCAACGGGCCAAGCACCTGTACCACCGGGGCAAGGTAAACGGCCTCAAAGCCCTCGCCCTGCGCCTGAGCCAACCGGACTTACTCAAAGCCCCCTATGCTGAATTTATCCGCGTCACTGACGACCTAGAGGCTTCAGACTTGCCGACCGTGTTCTGGGCCGCTTCGAGTTGGGGAGCTTGGATTAGTGCCAACATTGAATCCATGGCAGCGCTGGCCGAATTGCCCAAAGTCATTAAACTCATGCAGTGGATTGTGGCCCAAGACGAGACCTTTCAATACGGGACTTCCCATGTCTTCTTGGGGTCCTATTACGCAGCCCTGCCTCCGATGTTGGGCGGCAATCCGGAAAAGGCTGCCGAGCACTTCGACCGGGCTGTGGCCATCAGCAAAGGACAGGTACTCATGGTGTACGTAGCCAAGGCCAAATTCTATGCCCGGAACACTTTTGACCGGGTGCTATATGAATCCCTGCTCAACCAAGCCCTAGCGAGCCCGGCGGATGCCGTACCGGAGCTCACCTTGCAAAACATTGCCGCCCAAAAACAGGCGCAGATCCTGCTAGACCAAGCCGATGATTTCTTTTAAGGGACTTTTTGCGGTCGTTGCCGCACTCATAGCCAACTCTGTCGCGGCTCAACCCAATCACCTCCTCAAAATTGCGACCCTCGCTCCCGAGGGCAGCAGTTGGGCCAAAGTCCTCCGCACCATTGACGCAGACGTGCGGCAGGAGACAGATGGCAACGTGGGGTTCAAAATCTATCCCGGGGGCGTCCAAGGCGACGAGAAAGTTGTCTTGCGCAAGATGCGCATCGGCCAGCTCCACGGCGGTAATTTTGGCGGCCAAGGTGTCAGTCAGACCTTGCCCGATGTGCTCGCGCTGCAAATGCCCTTCCTCTTCAACGACTATGCCGAAGTAGATTACGTGCTCGAGAAAATGGATGCTTTTTACCGGCAGGGCTACGAAGAACGAGGCTATGTCTTTCTCGGTTGGGCCGACATCGGCTTTGTCCACATCCTCTCGCAGCAACCCGTAGCTACCGTCGAGGACATGCGCGCCCAAAAGGTATGGCAGCTACCCGATGAACCACTTACCTCCGTGCTTTTCCGCTTAGCCGGCGTCACCTCGGTTCCCCTGAACATCCCAGACGTCCTCCTCGGGTTGCAGACCAACCTAATCGATGTGGTGTACGCTTCGCCATCGGCGACCATCGTCCTCCAATGGTTTACCCGCGCAAAATACGTCACCCAACTCCCGATCAACTACACCCTAGGCGCTCTCTTGATCGACAAACGAACTTTCGCCAAGATTCTCCCAGCCGATCGCGAACACATCCACCGCATAGCTCGGCAGCACATGGCCGCTCTGAATCAGCGCAACCGCCGAGAAAATGACGAGGCCATGACCGTGTTGCAGGCCAACGGCCTGTCGCTGGTTGAGGTCAACCCAAATGATGTAAAGACCTTTAAGGGTCTCGTCACCAGCGCCGAAGCCGAACTCGTGGGCCAAGCCTTTTCCCACGAGGCCCACGAGCAAATAGCGCGGCACCTCCAAGATTTTCGCCGGACTTCCCCTTGAGCGGCCAGCCCTTTCTCCACCGCCTTGAGACTGGCTTTCTCGTCCTTTTGGTAGCCTGCCTGCTGGTG
>JAPOYQ010000602.1 GCA_026706505.1 Gemmatimonadota bacterium | reverse complement strand
GTAGCGCGCGTCGTCCCTCCCGAGCCAGAGACTAAACCCGACCCCCAATCCTTCTTCGGCTCGCTCCGCGGTACTGTCGTGTACCAGCCCGGTTGGGATGAGCCGCTCGGCGAGGATGATTGGGAAGCCTGCCAGTGAAGTACTTGCTCGACACCAATGCGTGGATCTGGGCTTTAGAGGCACCGGAAAAACTGCCCGACCCAATAAGGGCGATGCTGCTGGAGTCGGATCACCTGCCCTTTGGACTAGCGGCGATCAGCCCTTGGGAAGTGGCAAAAAAAGCGTCCAAGGGGCTTTTGCATTTATCTATGCCTGTGCGCCACTGGGTAGCGCACGCCACCCAAGCCCCGTTTATAGAGCTTCTCCCCCTTTCGGTGGATATAGCCCTCGAATCGGCGCATTTGCCTGGTTCCTTCCACAAAGACCCAGCCGACCAAATGATCGTCGCCACAGCGCGGATTCACAGTCTGGTCCTGATCAGTGCCGATCAACGGCTGCGCGCCTATCCACACGTGCAAACAAAGTGGGAATAATAAATCAATCTATTCGGTGAACTTGCCCTTGAGTGCTCCCCAACTCTCGGCAGTTATCGCGGTGGCCGGGATAGATATTGCGGTGAGGCGGGCGATTTGGGTGGCCGTAGTCGGCGGGATGTTGCCGCTGGCGAAAGTCTGCTTAGTCTCTACCACCATGGCGACGGCCCCAATCCCACGAGCATACCAACCATAGGCGTCTATCTCGGCTGTCACTTCACCCAAAGACGCGAGTTGATCGTTGCCCGCGAAAGTAAAGACGCCGGTGCCGGTCTGGTGGATGCGCAAGCACTCAAAGGTGCCCGCCGGTAGCCGAATCTCGCCCCAAGCATCAACCGCGTATTGATAATCGTACAGGCCGGAACTTGTGATCCCTGGGGCTATGGTCAGGTCCAAGGGGAAGTTTTCGACCATCCAGCTTTTGCCGAATTCTAGCGGCCAAGGTGTTCCCATATCGACAAGCGGGAAGGCTACTTGGCCGGCCGGTCCTTCGGCACCGACGAGGACATCGCCCACAGGACTACGCTGGAAATAGTGGTACGTCTCAATCTCGTCCGTTCCACCAGTGGCGTTGGGCACAGTAGCAATGTTATAGACGGCGTAATCGGCGTCGGAGAAGCTAGCGGCGTCGGGGGCCTGCTCCAAGGAGAGGACCGAACTGCGGACAAAGGCAAGCATACTGTTGGAAATGGAGCCGGTGAGATCCGAGGACTGATCGGCACCGTCAGGGCCGATGTCGAAGCCAGTGTCCTCTAGACTGCTCAGGACTGTGGCGATTTCTTGTTCCCAAGCCATGCCCAAAGACAGGCGTAAATCGTCGGGGGAAAGGGTCATCTGGGCTGTAGCAGAGAGGGGGAGGAAGACGAAGATGATTGATGCTAATGCACGGACGACGAACATGGTGATATCCCTTCTAGTGATGAGAGTGTAGAGTCGAGCTTAAAACTGCAAGAAGGCTCACCCACGGGGGCGATCCCGCCACTCTTCCCAGCTCGTCACCCGCTCCGGGTCGGTGCTGCGCGCGACAAAGCCGGGATAGATCCGGTCGAATTCGTCGCCGCTGCTGTGCCAAACATAGGACTGGCCAGTGGGCATATAGCGGACGTCGATGCTCCAGCGCACTTCGGAGTCGGTGGTATTGTGCCCAGAGGCGTGCAGGGTGCGGTTGTCAAAGGCGATGGCGTCACCGACCTGGACGGGCTCGGGTCGGGCTTGGCCGTACCGGGTGATGTCGGCTATGGGCTCGCGCTGGCCAGTGCCGGTATCTCGCCATGGAATGGCACCGTGGCAATGGCTGCCGGGGACAAAGGAGAGGCATCCATTTTCCTCGTCGGCGTCGACGAGGGGGATCCAGACCGAGAGGATGCGCAACTCGGAGAGGACTTCGCCGCCGTAGTAGAAACTGTCCTGGTGCCAGGCAAAGGTGGTGCTCGGGTCGTTGGGGATTTTGGGGCGGACCCAGTAGTCGCCGTTGGCCGTCAACTCAGGGCCGAGAAGGTCCACGGCCAGATCGATCAGCGGAGGATAGGTCAATAGTTGGTACACAGCGCGGTCGAGCAGGCTCCTCTGGCCCCAATTGCGCGCCAAGGGCGGGTTTTCCAGATCTCGGTTGTAGTCGCGGGCGGCTAGGGCCCAACGCTCGGCAAAAGGAGCCTCCGCGTAGAGGGAGCGAATCTGGCTCCTCTGGTGCATAGCGCGGATTTGCCCATCGACATAGCGGGCGATGAGCTGGCGCACGGGTTCGAGGACGGCCTCGTCGCACAACTGGCGCAGGACCAGGTAGCCGTCGGCGGCAAAGGTGTCGCGTTGCGTCCGAGTGAGCATGGGCATTTC
>JAPOYQ010000530.1 GCA_026706505.1 Gemmatimonadota bacterium | reverse complement strand
GGCGATCTGGCCGGCATTGCACCCAGCAGCGTTGACTGGCGCTGGACCCGGCGCAACGCCATCCACTTCCCTTGGTATATCATCTGGGGGTCGGACGGATCGCTGGCGCCGGACGGATCGCTGCGCTGGCAGGTCCTAGGGGAGTTGCCCGAACACCCCCGCAATTTGCGCGATATCGTCCATTTTGAAGAGCAGTTCTCGCTCCGGCCACTGCGCTATCTGCGGATGCGCTATCCGAACAGGCAGTGTTGCATCACGGGTACGACAGCCGAATTCCAGGTCTTTGGCGAAGGCTATCCCGCCGGCACCATCATGCAATCCCCGATCTACGATCTGGGGGCGGTGCGCAACGCCACGGGGTTGAGTTGGCAGGTCGAGACACCTGAGGGGACCCGAGTAGAAATTCGTTCGCGGACGGGCAACTTGTTGCAGGAGTCCTATGTCTTCCAGGACAAAAACGGCAAGGAAGTAACCGAGAGGAAATACAACAAGCTCATACCGAGTTTTAAAGGCCGGATTGATACGGTCCGTTCGCCCGGCGACGATTGGAGTATCTGGAGTCAGGCGTACGAGCGGTCAGATCGAGGTTTTCTCTCGCCAACGCCGAGGCGTTTCGTCCAATTGCAGGCCTATTTGCTCAGCGACGACCCCATGCAGGGGGCGATCCTCGACGAGATGGTCCTCAGCTACGCCGAGCCGTTGGCAGCAGCAACGCGAGCGGAGATCTACCCGATTCAGGCCGAACCAGGGCAGCGCACGGAGTTCACCTATTATCTTGGTTGGGATGTCGGTGCCGGTAGCACGGGTTTCGATCAGTTGCTCATGCGTTCAAAAGCAGACATTGAGCTTGGCGAGATCCGCTCTGGGGGGCAGGTATTGAACGCGGAGGTCGCCCGAGTGGACGGCGGATGGGACCTTACCTTTGCCGATCCGTTCGTCCGGGCTGGGTTGATCGAGCTTGACTTCGTCAGCACCATATATCGCCAACAGATGCCCTTCGAGGCATTCTTAGCCAGCGGTCGGGGAGAGCGACAGATAAGGCAGCGGGTGGATGTGGGCGATGCCAGCAACGCGGTTGCCAGCGAAGCGACCGCTGTGTCGATGCCGGTTGGCCCCGCGTTGATTGACGGACTCGCGTTGTCGGCCACACTCGTGACGCCCAACGGCGATGGCATAGGCGATTTGCTGCAAATAGAGTTCGCCCTGTTGAATATCCTCCAGCCCCGCTTGCTGCACGTGGCACTCTACGACCTGAGCGGACGGGAAATCCGGGTGCTACACGACCAGCAGCAAATAGCTGGGCCGATAACGTTGAGTTGGGACGGCCAGGACGAATCCGGGCAACTGGTCGCGCCGGGAAACTATATTTTGCGGGTTGTGGTACAAGGCGATGCGCAGACGCATAAAACGACCCAAATTATCGCGTTGGCCTATTGAGCTTATTGGCGGGTACCGCTAGGCCTAGGATAAAAGCCGCCAATGCAGTAGGAAGTCTTGCGAGGGATACGCAAACCGCTTATTTTGAATTAGATACAGCACCGATAGAGCCTATAGCTCAGCTGGTAGAGCACCGGACTTTTAATCCGTAGGTCCTGGGTTCGATCCCCAGTGGGCTCACCAAAAAAAACAGGCACTTGCAACTCATCGCAGGTGCCTGTTTTGCGTGGTTTTGATTTTGTTTAGGTGAGCCGCACCACGTCCTCCTTGACGATCTCCTTGACATGGGTGTAGTGAGCCGGAGCCATCAGTTCTATAGTTTGCGGCGACAAGCGGTCGTAGAGGACTTCCGGGACCGCAGCTTGGCCCTTGAATTGGGGCCGATAGCGCAACACCAAGGTGCGTCGCAGGCGATCTTTGGGCTTCCATTGCAAGGTCCCGTGGGCCAACATTTCCGTCATTACCACGACGTCTCCGGCCCGCGGCATCACATTGACCACCCCAACAGGCAAATCCTCCAGATGGGCAATAACGCCGCCGTTGAACAGGCTGGGCGGACGCGCAAACGCCGCCTTGTGCGAGCCGGGGACCACCACCAAGCCGCCGTCGCCTGGGAAGACGTCGTCGAAATAGGGGAAGATGACGAAATCGTCGCAGAAGATGCGGTCCTCGCGGGTGTCGTAGCGCGTGCTTTGCCAGCCAAAATCTTCGCGGGCACAATGCAGGCGCGCCGGCTCGTGCTGGTGACTATCTATCAACAGGGTACCCCGGGAAAAAGCAGGCCGATCGTGGGTGAACTCCTTGATGATGGGCCACAGGGTCGGGTGGAAGATCAAAGATTCGAGCGCCTTGTCGAAAGCAAAGCCGTTGGCGTAGAACTTGCCGTCTTCGGAGCGGGAAAAGCCCTCGGGCAGTTCGTCGTCGGGCGTGG
>JAPOYQ010000064.1 GCA_026706505.1 Gemmatimonadota bacterium | reverse complement strand
CTTGTGTTTTTGCTGCTGGCGCCGGTGGCCGGCATTAGCTTGGCAGCAGAGATGATATTGGCCCTCTTGGTCCTCTGCGCACTGATCGGCATGGGCTTCACAGGTTTGGGCTTCATGGTCGCGTGGAAGTTGGATTCAGTGGCAGGCTACCACTCAGTAATGAGCGTCGTTTTTATCCCCTTGTGGTTTCTTTCCGGTGCGCTCTTTCCCATTGAGGGGGCTGCGCCTTGGCTCGAGTGGGTGATGCAGTGCAATCCCGTGACCTATGCGCTGGTCGTTTTGCGCAAGGCGTTCTACTTGGTGCCGACTCAACTGATAGCCGATGGGGCGTTTGTACACGCCCTGCTAATCACTGGGGGCTGGACGGTGCTGACGACCGTTGGTGCCGCTTGGATGGTAGCTCGCAGCCGCGGACCCTAATTTTAGAGTTGGTAGAGCATCAGATAGACCACCACGCCGCTAACCGAGACAAAAATCCACGTCGGCCAGACCCAGCGGGCCAACCTACGGTGGCGGGCAAAATCTTGGTTGTAAGCGCGCCAGACGACGAGGGCCACAAAAGGGGCCATCAGCGCGGCGAGGATCACGTGGGGTATGAGTACGGCGAAGTACAGGGGGCGGGTCCAGTCGTAGTGAGGATAGGGCACGGAACCTACCTGAACGTGGTAAACCAAATACGAACAGAGAAAGAGCGCGGAACAGACGAGGGCGGCCAGCATGGACTTTTGGTGGGCTTGGCGCGCGCCGCGGCGGATTTGCAGGAAACCGCGCACGAGCAGGAATACGCACAAGATGTTGAGGCAGGCGTTTAGCGTGGGGAGATCTGTAACAGACACAGGCTGAGTGGGAAGGGGACCAATGTAAACGCGAGCTGGCGACTAGCGCACAAGCCCGCGTTGTGTCGTGGAGCCGCCACCCGGACTCGAACCGGGGACCTACTCATTACGAGTTTGATTTTTGGGCGTTGGCGTCGCGTTGATTTACGTTAATTGAGTTGATGGAACACATTAATTGTAAAGGAGTTACGAATATCCTTTCTTTTATCTTGCGTTAGTTCATGTTAATTCGTATTCTGTCTTTCTGGTGACATAGTGGTGACACAGCGCGTCTACTCAATGGGTATGAGTAGGCCACCAAGGGAGACAGAAACATGCTCAGCGAACGCATCGTACGAGACGCCAAGCCGGGGCCGAAAAACCATATCATATGGGACTCTATAGTGAAGGGCCTAGGGCTTCGGATCACCCCCAAGGGTGCCAAAGCCTATATCCTAAGCTATCGCGTCAATGGTCGCAAGCGTCAGGCAACGCTGGCACGAGCCTCGGAGATATCCTTAAAGGCAGTGCGAGAACGGGCTGGGGAGCAACTGGTACGCATCCGGGCCGGGGAAGCCGACCCCCTTGAACGCAAGCGGGAGGCAAGACAAGCGCCAACAGTCTCCGACGGGCTACGCCGGTTCTTCGACGAGTTCGCGCCGGCGCGTCTAGAGATGGGACGCTTGAGTCCGCGCACCATTTCAGACTACCGATGGATGGCCGGCCGCTTTCTTGAGCCGGTATTGGGCAAGCGCAAGATTGCCGACGTGACGCGCGACCATATCGAGCCAATAGTCTCCCCATTGCCAAGGGCGCAACGCAACCGGCTGCTGGCACTCACGTCGCGGCTTTTTAACCTGTTTGAACAATGGGAATGGAGACCACAGCATTCCAACCCCTGCCACCGCATCGAGCGGGCACGTGTGGAAGCGCGTGACCGGGTGCTATTACCGTCCGAACTGGCCGCACTCGCCAAGGCGCTGAACCAGCACGAGGAACAACACCCCGCGTCCGTGGCCGCGATCCGCGTTGCGGCACTGACCGGGCTACGGATTGGGGAGGTCTTGGGCATCCAATGGCAACACATCGACTTCGAGATGAGGCGGCTGACGTTACCGGAGACGAAGACGGGGCGGCGGGTCCATGACCTTCCAGCGCCAGCACTCGCGCTTCTTGCCGAGCTTCCCCGGTTTAGCAGTACATGGACGTTCACCAGTACGGGAACGGCGGCGATCACCTATCGCACGGTGCGAAAGCACTTTGCCAAGATCGCCGCTGCTGCTGGCATCGAGGACGTGAGATTGCACGACCTGCGGCGCACGGTGATGACACGGGCGGCGGCCTCGGGCGTTGGCACGCACGTCCTGCGCGACTTGCTCGGACACAAGACGACGGCGATGGCAGACCGCTATATCCGCGCTGTCGGCGATCCGGTCCGCGAAGCCCGTGAGCAAGTCGGAGCAGAGATGGCCGCGATGATGGACGGTGAGGGCGACTAGGTCGAGGTACACGAAAACCCAGGTTATCATCGCATCGACCACAACTATTTCGGACAGTT
>JAPOYQ010000732.1 GCA_026706505.1 Gemmatimonadota bacterium | reverse complement strand
CTATGAGTCGTTCTGGCCACCCCTTCGGCCACACGTAGAAGCGTCGCGTCTCCATCGTAAGCCCCAGAAAGGGCCATCGCGTCCTCGCACTGCTTGGCTGCCTTCATCAGAGCATCTTCGAATCTTGAGGATGGGGGGTCGATACGCTCGTAGGCAACTTGCAAGTCGCGCTGGGCAATCAGCATCCGTCGTGCTTCGGG
Organism: Gemmatimonadota bacterium; assembly: GCA_026706505.1. The sequence goes on along the minus strand of JAPOYQ010000732.1, from coordinate 2,175 downwards.
ATTTCCGAGCACTTTACTAAGATGATTCAAATCAGGATTCTGGCTCTGAATCAGAGTCGGCTCATCCCGTTGTTCCTGACCGTAGAGCCAAGACATCAGTGTCTGCAACTTTTCGCGATTCTCTGGGGCAATCGGATTTTCCTTTGGCGGAGCTGAGAGATCCTCTGGGGTCAACCCTAGGAATTCTCTTACCGATGCGCGGGTAAGTGCCGTATACAGATGGGAAAATGCGAAGCGCGTCTTGGAACGATGTTCTCTTTCGAAACCATCTTCGGTAGCTTGCTTCAAGGCATACCAGCCATTGACGATTCGGCGGACAGTATTGTGGTTGTCGCCGAGCGTACGGCTAACCGTATCGACGTCCCCACCCTCTTCAAACCACTCCGCCGCAAATTTTGCCTTAGCAAGCGCATCCCATTTGAATGGGCCGTTGATGTGCTTGAAACCAATAAAGGCTCGGGCGTCTTTCCTGTCTTTGACCCACTTTACACGAATATCGCCGGGAAGCGGCTTCGGCTCCGAAACGTCAGGGAGAATAACTTTCAACCTTCGCCTGAGGTTTTCATCACTCAGCAAACGCAATGCTGCTAGTCGTCGATTTCCTTCGAGAACAATATTCTCATTGCGCAATACAACTACGGGCTCGAAGTCGACGTATCCGGCGGACTGAATCGATTGTAAGAGCTCATCTAGATCCACTTTTTCTATTAAGTGGGCTATGACCTCTTCCTCCGTCGTAAACCCTTCGTCGAGGAAACGAGGGTTCTTTAGATCAAAATAAAGCTCTGACGGTGAGATGAATCCGATGTCGTTATCATTTCTAAGCATATCTTCACTCCTCAAGATTGATCCAGTTTCTCCTCGAACAGCCGCTACGTTCGGACGGGATCTCCTGCCGTCACTAAGTGGGCGATTTCGGGACGGCTCTGTACGAAGCCGTTATAGGAGAGGGTTCGGGGCAGCTTGACTCGATCCTGTTATGTAGCTGACGTTTGATAAACTTATTCAGCGTTTGTGCGCCGTCCAAGCCTCCATATCCTTGAGACCAAGGCGTCTCGCCCCGTCTCCCTACACCAACTCGCCCAAGACCGCCAAAAACCGTTCCACATCGTCACTATTATTATACAAATGCCCCGAGACCCGCACCCGCCCGTATTCTCCCCACACCAACACCCCTCGATCGGCGAGAGCCTCACACAGCCCGTGCGCGTCGTCGTCCGCAAAACAGGTATTGCCCGAGCGTTGCGGCCGCTCGCTCGGCGAAATGACCTGTCGCCCGAGACGCTCCAGCCCAGCGCTGATTTGTTCGGATAAGTCGCGGTTGTGCTCCTCTATCCGCTCAATCCCCACGTCCAATAGCCGCCCCAAAGCGTAGTCGAGATACAGCACCGCCACCATAGCCGGATTGCCCGGCTCCATTTTATCGGGCATCGGCTTCTCGTCGGCATCCGGTGCGCGCACAGCCCCTTGCGCCGGCCACACCGCTAGGTTGCGCCAGCCAAAAGCCGTGGAGCGCACTTGCGCCTCGGCCCGTTGGCTCAGATAACACGGCGCGACCCCGTGGGTCGCCAGCAGCCACTTGTAACACGAACTGACGCACAAGTCGGTACACGCGGCCGGCACGGCGACCGCACCCGCAGCGTGCGTTGCATCCACCGCCAAAAGCGCGTCGCGTCCAGCAAGCCCGTCCGCAAGCTGCTCGACATCGAGGTTTTGCCCCGTGTAAAAGCTGACCTGACTCACGGCCAAGACCCGAGTGCGCTCATCGACTGCGGCCAACAGATCTTCCTCCCGCACCAACCAGTCGCAATGCGGCACCAGCCGCAGCTCGACCCCTTGCTGGCGCACGTTGCGCCAATTGTACGCTACCGAGGGAAATTCCAAATTGGTAGTGACCACGTTGTCGCCCGGTCGCCAGTCCAAACCCCGTGCCAACCAAGCCATGCCCTCGGCCGCCGAAGGCGTAAAGGCGATCCGCTCGGCCGGAACGTCCCACAACTGTCCCATGCGCTGGCGGCAGCGCTCGCCACGAGAGTAGATGGCACGACGACCGCGGTCACCGCCGCTTTTTTGCTGTGCAAATTCCGCGTACACCTCACCCTGCCCTTTTAACCAAGGAGCTTCGCCCCCCGTGCAGAGATGAGTCACCGCGTCGAGCCCGACGAAATCCGCGGG
>JAPOYQ010000525.1 GCA_026706505.1 Gemmatimonadota bacterium | reverse complement strand
GGGGGGCGTGTGCGTTCGTGGTGGTCATGTGCCTGCAGTCCCGAGTACGACTGGGCGAGCGCTGGTATCGGCAATGTTGGCACGCGCGAAGGCGGGGACGAGTTAGAGGGGCGGCTGTTTGTCCGCCGCGGTGCCGGCGGCTACAAAAACGCCGGGCCGGATGTCTATGCGAGCTTGGCCGACACCGTCAATAAGACGACGTACTTCGACAGTTACCTACAGGCGCGCGACGACTTGCTGGCCTCCGAAGACGAGGCCGACAAGGCCAAGGCCGAGAATTACTACATTTTCGACCCCGAGCAAGTTACCTACGGCGATAATCCTTCGACGGAAATGGAACTTTCGCTGGGAGGCAAACTGTTGCCGCGCACCCATTTCTACTTGACCACGCGCTATCTCAACGACGAGGGGCTCTTCCCCAACCAGCTCAACCGCTCGCAGCGCTATTCACTCAAGCTGACGAATCGGCTTAGCCAGAATGTCAAGCTGACCGGCAACGTCATGATCGACGATGGCGGCGAGTTGGGAGGTTGGGTCAACCGCAACTTCAGCGGTCGCTACGCCTATTTCCCCGAGGGATCCTTGGGCAACAAGAAGTTAGGGACGATGGCCTATCTGGGGATGAGCCACTCGCTTTCTAACAACACCTTCTACGAGATCAAGCTCTCGCAGGTTACGCGCACGAGCAAGTTCGGCTACTCCGACGACAACGGCGACGGCATCGTCGAGGCCAACGAGAGTGGCGACTTCATCTTCATCGACAGCGCCGAAGAGTCGGAAAAGTACCTAGGCGTTGACGGCTCTGGAGCCGATGCCGACGGCAACTTTACCTTTTTTACCACTAACCCCGGCAACTCGCGCAACTTCGACCTGCCCTTTGGCGACAATCAGTACCGCTTGGCGCAGGCGGGCTTCTACTTTGAGGAGCTCAACCGCGACGTGATGCAACTCAAGGCCGACATCACTCATCAGTACAACTACCACCACCAGCTCAAGGCCGGCCTGCTGTTCCGCAGCCACACGGTCTCGAAGCTCATGCAGCGGACGCAGATTACGGTGGGCTATTCCAACCTGCCGTACGAGATTTCCGACTACGAGCGCAGCCCGAGCGAACTGGCCTTGTACGTGCAGGACAAAATTGAGTACGAGGGCATCATCCTAAACGCCGGCTTGCGGCTCGACAGCTTCAATGCGGACGCCGAGCAACTCACCGACTTTTTCCGCCCGTCCGAAGAGGGCGAATACACCTATGAAGGCGGCCAGACCCACACCTACCGCACCCCGATTCGCAGTGGGGCGGTTGAAACGCGCTGGTATTTGCAGCCGCGGCTGGGGATCTCGCATCCGATCAGCGAGCAGGCTGCCATGCACTACTCGTGGGGCAAGTTCTACTCGCCGCCGTCGTTTTCATACCTCTACGAGGACTACGACAGCTTCACCAACCCAGCTTGGCCGAACGTGCCCGATGTCGGGGCGGATCCGACGACGGCCACTGCGTACGAGATGGGCTTGCAGTACAGCTTCGCGCCCGAGTACTTGTTCGACGTCACGGCCTATTACCGAGACATTGAAAACTACGGGCGGCTCGGCTTTACCATCAGCCCAGCCGACGCTGGCTTTGCCACCTACAGTATCAATACCAGCGGCGGGTACGCCGACAGCCGCGGCATTGAGTTTGGAGTGGAGCGCCGGTCGCAGAGCAAGATCAATGGCCGCGTCAACTATGCGTACAGCTATATCAAGGCATCGCGCAATGGCAACAACTCGACGCCTTTCCCGGATAAAAACTCGTTTTCGGTCAACGCTGCAACCGATGTCCAAGCCTTGGAGACGGCGTTGGCCAACAAGGAGCGTTTCAACACGTACGAGGCCAATGTCAACGGCGGTGGCAATCCATTGGTCACCGGCTACGACCGTGCCCACCGCATCGCCGTTACACTGTTGGCCGAGTTGCCAGCAGAGGTTGGGTTGACCTTGATCTCGACGGCTGATAGCGGCTTCAACTACAATGTGACAGCCACCACGGACGATCCGCGTGCGCGCGAGACCCGGCAGGCCCCGTGGAATATGCGCACGGACCTGCGGCTCCACCGCGGCCTTGCGTTGGGCGGCTTGTCGCTAGGGGCCTTCTTTGAGGTGCGCAATCTCTTCGATCGCGAGAATATCCTGACGTGGGACAATCGCAACATCGCCTCTACCACCAAGTGGGAGGAAGATGGAGACCCGACGGGCAACCTCAACCGGGCCTTCACTGGCCAGAGTCAGGCGATTTACGACATCCCGCGCATGGCCAATTTCGGCGTCACCGTGGATTTCTAGGAGGAATAGTAAGATGATTAAACGCATGAAAATTGCGTCCCGGCTGGCGACTGTGTTGG
>JAPOYQ010000155.1 GCA_026706505.1 Gemmatimonadota bacterium | reverse complement strand
AAGTGGTATTCGAGGGTGTCCAAGGCGTTCTTGAACGCCGAAAAGTTGAAGCGCAAAACGACGTAGCGATGGCGGTTTTCCGTGGGGTGCCGCCCCAAGTGTGTGCCGCCGAAGATGGCCTCAAATTCGTCGGCTCCCCGGCGGTCGTAGTAATTCTCTAGCAAGGATACCCAGCAAGTCTTGCCAAAGCGACGGGGACGAATGAAAAAGGCGTAACGCTCCTCTTCTAAGGCGTGGACGAAGCGGGTCTTATCGACGTAGAGGCGGTTTTCCAAGCGGATGGCGCGGAAATTGGCCCAGCCATAGGGGATTCGGGGGTAGGATGCGGCCATGGCGACTCCTCAAACGAGTTGGTGTACCTGAGTGTAGCGATTGGACGGGACTAGGGCAACGTATGCACGGCTGATCGCCGCGGCGAGCGCGTTTTAGCGCACTGTGCCCCTTCTGACGCACTTGCTCTAACCTGTTGTAAAGACGTGAGATATAAGTGATATAGAGCATTAGATGCGTCGAAAGGGTGCAATGGAAGCGCGATTCGGCGTCTTGTATAAAGTGTCCCAATTTCTTGTAACTTTCTGTATAACAATCAGTTGTGTTTTTGTGGATCGGCTTGGCACGGAATCTGCTAAACAACAAAGCAGGCCCCAGCCGCTAAGGAGCGGAATTGGCGGGCAGGTTTTCCATCCACTCATAAGAGGAGGTCAACCATGACCTTGCACCCCTTAGTCGAAATCAGGTATCGTCGGCTTGATGAGCGGCCCGCTGGCGTAGCCCCGCTCAACGCCGAAAAGAGATGTAGCCATGACCCTGCACAGGGTGACGGCAAAACCAAAGCGAGGTAAAAGATGAAAAACATGGCGCGTAACATCTCCCTACTCGTTAATGCGTTCCTGTTGATACTCATTGCGACTGGTGCTCTGTGGGCACTGAAAGAGTTGCACCGGCAAGACCCGACCGAGGCCGAGCGGCTGGTGAAGGAGAAGACCTACTTCAAGGACTACCTCAACAGCAGCGTCCAGGCTTCGACTAAGCTGGGCCTGAAATTCCCCGTCATTGAGACGACAGACCTCAAAGGTCGGCCTTTGAGCACGGATTTCTCCAAGACCAAAAAGGGGGGAATCGTCGTCGTGCTTAGCGAACTAGCGTGCCAGCCATGCCTAAAGCCGCAGATGCAGATCCTACAACACATCTACGAGCGTCTCGCCGACCCGGAGAAGATGCCCATCTATTGCATCGCTAGGATAAGCGAGAGGAAGTTTTGTACTGAAGCTAGTCAACAGTGTGTTGACTTTAGTCAGCTTGGGGGCGGTGCTGATATGGCTGGACGCTCCCCTTTTCCTTGGTTTAAGCCTGCTCGTGCCCTGCTTCATAGTGAATCTCAAGTACTTCCAGCCGAAAATAGGCGCGGTGGCCGAGGCGACCCAGCACAAGACTTCGGATATACTGGGGTTTTTTATTGAGCGCTTCGACAACATCAAACTCGTGCAGTCGTACAATACATACAGGCACGAGAGCGATAAGTTGGGCAGACGACAGGGAGAATTATTCGATTTAGAGATGCGCAGCACCGCGTTGAACCTTTCCGCTGGTTCCATAGCGTCCTTTATCATGTCCTTGGCTCCTGTTGTCATCCTCGGTTGGGGAGGGCATCAAGTCATGCAGGGAGCGCTCGGTTTGGGGGCGCTAATCGCCTTTTTCCAGTACTTCATGCGCATTTTCGGACCCTTGGAGAACCTGAACCAATTGTATATAGACTGCGTCCGGGCGTCGGTTTCCCTGCGGCGGATTGTGGAATTCATGGACGTACCGGCGGAGATTGACGCAGAGTTAGGGCAGGCCAAACCCTTCTCGTTTAAGAATAAAATAGCGTTCAAAGATGTGGAGTTTGCCTACAACGGCCACCCCGTACTCTGCAGTTTTGACTTGGAGCTTGAAAAGGGCAAGACCTACGCGCTCGTCGGGGCGAGCGGTTGCGGCAAAAGCACGGTTGTTGATCTGCTGTGCCGTTTTTACCAGCCGCAAAAAGGCGAGATAGCCATAGACGACGCTCCTTGCAGGGCCTTTGGTCTGGGCAAATACCGGGACCGCATCGGCTTGGTGTCACAGTTCGATATGGTATTGCAAGAAGGATACAGTGACCTTGATCCCGATATAATCGCGTCTGAATGGCATTCGCGGAATGCGCGCAATTGGTCGGGCTATGTCAATGCGGAAGTGGATCGGTTGATTGAAGCTGGGCGGGTGGCCTACGACGAAAACGCGCACATCGCCATCTACAGGAATATCCACCGCCATCTACTGGAAGATCACCCCACAATTTTCATCTGTCGAGAGCCGATCATGTATGCGGTACGACAGCCGTTGAGAGGATTGGAGTCGATTATG
>JAPOYQ010000642.1 GCA_026706505.1 Gemmatimonadota bacterium | reverse complement strand
AATGCTATAGTGTACGACTGGATTCGGTTGCCGCGATGACTGGTTGATTGACGGATTACAATTCGCGGTAGTTTCCCTTAAACACCTCTCTAACATGCCAGCCTATGAAATCTGCCCTCGGATGATAGGATCGCCTTTGTGGGAAGTTGATTCTTTTACCATGGAACCTCATCAGCCATTCATCGAAGCCCACTGACCCATGTGCATCATCCGACACAAAAATTTCTAGTTCCTTGGACAACATAAAAGCTCCACGGTCGAATAGCTTATGGTGTAGAACGCACAGCGCCAATCCATTCACTTCTGTATCGGGGCCACCGGCCTGATGCCATTTGATATGGGCGGCTTCCAACGCAACTGGCTGATAGCGCAATTTCACATTAAATCCACAAACAGCACACTTATATTCGTAGGCTTTCAGGACATTTTCTCGGAAGTCGGGGTCGCGCCTTTTCCGCTTGGAAATCTGGATGGGGAACTCAATGCCAACGATTTGTAAAATGTCTTCGTGAATCGAGGCAGGAAAATGAGCGTCCAACAAATTCTGGATTATTTCAAATGCCAGTTTAGGATCATTCCGAAGGCAAAGGGCTATTGGTTCGGGAAAACCACCTGAAACCTTGTAACGCCGCAGATCGGTTATGTAGGCATCCCCACTTTTCGTCTGCCTAATTTTGTCTGCATCGGAGACCTCCCATATCCCATCATTTCTCAATCGCCAAAATGGAAACTGAGGTCTATTACTTGATTTCCAAGGGCTAAACTCTTGCAGTAATTCTCCAAGCTTCTTCTCTATATCGGAGTATGCAATAAGCCTGCTCTCTGCTCGTAGCAATTTTCCAATTGCATACAGAACCAGCAAGGGTTTGTGCGGTGCTCTTTTCCCACCCTTCTGCCATAGATTCAAAGTTTTAAATTTCTGTAGGATTAATTCTCGGTCCATCGGTACTCTCTACGGTCGGCACCCGCGCCAACCAACCCTCCTAAGAATCCACCCTCACCCCCGGCGGCATAAAAAACTCGTACTGATCCGGCGTGCCATAGCCTTCCATCTCCGTCAGCCGCACCCCCGTGCTGTTGAGCGCCGCCTCGACGATCCGCTTGTTGAAGGCGCTGACGTTTTCATCAGCCAGATACTCGGCCACCGGCATCCACAAACACTCGGCGATCTCGTCCTCCTGGATGCGAATCTCTGTGCTCAGCGGGCGCAGGCGGCAGACGAAGTAAATATCCGACTTGCCGAAGCGGTAGCCGTGCCAGTGGCGGAAGCAGACCAGCGCGTCGAACTCAGTCTCGACCCCGGTCTCTTCAATGACTTCGCGCACCACAGCTTCGGCCAAGTGCTCGCCCGCGTGCAACGCGCCGCCGGGTAGTTTATAGCGCGGCGGGCCGGGCGCACGCCGATGGTACTTTTCGCTGACCACCAACAACTCCCGCGCCTCGTTGAGCACCACCCCGCCCGCGCCGATGTAGTGCGAGGCGTGGGCCGGCACATAAGCGCCTTCCTCCAGTTGCAAGGTCATCATTAGATAGTCGTCGCCGCTGTGGTGGAATGTAAACCCGGCTTCCACCGCTACGGGGATCAACGCCGCCTTGGCAATCGGGACCTCCAGCCAGACGACCCGGTAGCCTTCGTCCTTCCAAGCCGCCAGCGAAACGCGCAGCCGCTCGGCAAACGCCGCCGGATCTGGCTCAAGAGCCTCTGGTTTGGGAATGATGCCGCCGAATGGATTAGTCGTTGCCGCAATAGGTTCCATACCCGCCTCCCTCAATAGCCGCTAGTGATAGCAAACCCCACTTGGTGTGTCAACCCGTCCAGCTTGGCCTGTTGCCAAGCCGTACCCTATACTATCGCCCAACGCAAAAAAACGAGGACTCGCCCATGCAACGCACACTGCACAGAAAGCTCATCGGCCCCAAGGCCCATCGCCAACTCCTCGCCTTCCTCGGCGAGCACCTACCCCACTTCACACCCCCCACGTCGGCTGCGGCCTGGCGCAAACAAATTCCAACCCTGCGCGCCCAAGTCCTCGACCTATTCTTTCGCGGCCATCCCAAGGGTCTCCTCGCAGAACAGCCGCAAGTCCACTGGGGCGACCGCATCGAGACGGGTGCCGGCTACACCATCCGCAAGCTGCGCTACGAGGGCTACCCCGGCCTCTGGGTCCCGGCCCTGCTCTACGAACCTGACCAACTCGGGGAAAAGGCCGCCGCCGTCCTCAACCCCAACGGCCACCACGCCGGCGGCAAGGCCATGGACTACAAACAGGCCCGCTGCATCAACCTCGCCAAGCGCGGGATGCTGGCGCTCAATACCGAATTTCTCGGGATGGGCGAACTGCGCGCCGATCTCGATCACAATCGCATCGCCCACCTCGATCTGTGC
>JAPOYQ010000358.1 GCA_026706505.1 Gemmatimonadota bacterium | reverse complement strand
TGCTATGCTACATGAATGGATAAAGTCGAGCTAAGAGGCTGTCTGAAAATTCCGGTTTCCATTCCTTGTGCGAAGAAAAAAGTATAGGCTCAAGCACGTCTCGCCCTATGAAAAACGCTCGACGCACCGATCTCTTGGACGACCCTTGAGGTAGCCTACAGGGGGTTTTCAGACAGCTTCTCAATAGGGCCTAGGTCCGATTGCTTATTGTCTTGAGTGCCTATGTTGGGCGTGTGTTTCTGAGCCTCTATATCGACGTTTACGTTGCTCACATCCGACTACCTAATGTAAGTAGTTCCTTAATGGCCATTATTCCCTTGCCGTATTTGCAAGAACTGTTCGGGCATTGGTGCTCCTGCTACTTTAGGGAATATCTGGTTTTTCCCCAAGATTCCGCTTTCTACGATTTGGACAGAGCCATCTTCAAGAACGGTAAGCGTAACAGTTTTCGAACCAAAAACGCCTTGTTTCTCTAATACCACTGCAAAAGGAGGATCACATCTCGATAAGTAGTATTCCTCAGAATCTATGTACTTGCACATAGCTGCCTGCAATGTTGGATAGAGTTGAGATGCTTGGGCATCGGTCAGAACATCGGCTACAAAATCCCCTACTTTGCTCCAAAAACCCATTGTTAATCCCTCCTTTATGGTGGACTTTTGAGCCTGTAAAGGCTCGGGCCTTGTCCATCCTATCATCACACAAGGGAGGCATAGAATCCAACCTATTCGCTAGCGATGGCTACACTACAGTGCACTTGTTCTTGTATTCGGCCAGACACCCAAAATACTAAGGGAGCGGTGGCTTTGTGCAGCAGGAGGATAGACAGGAGACCAAAATACAAAATCAAGGGAAGGCAATCAATAGAAGAGGCATACATCGACCGAGGTCGTCCAGTTCTGTTGCCGACCGAAGAGTAAGACCGTATACCCGTGTCAACTGTCCCGGCACGAAAGTCTTTTTCAAACTAGCCCACGACCCAAATTCACATGGTAAACCAGTTCGACATGCCGCCAAAATAGTCGATGATCAGCCACATGCCCGCCGAGCCAAAAGCCCCCAGCACCATGCCGAGAAAGAGCGGGCGCAGCAGGCGATAGCCCCTGGCCCCGCCGTATTTCAAAATGACCGCTTTGAAAGCCCAGGCGATAAAGACGGAAAACCAAATCTGGCTGATTGGGTAGGTCAGACCGAGGACTAGGCCGATGGGATGGATCGGGAAGCCGACAAAACGCGCCTTGAGAAAGCTCAGCACGGCCATGACAGCACTGCCGATGCCGGTGTAGATGAGGTGCCAGCCGTAGATTTCCTCCGGGTTGTTGATATTGTGCGCGATCCAGTTACCCGTCAGTCGGGTCAAGCCCCCAAAACCCCAACCCCCGAGATTGACGCCACCGTATTTATACGCCAACGTGGTAACCGCCCATACCGCGGAAATCAGGGTGACCACTATGGTCGCGGCGATCGCCCAAAACAGCCGCCGGGTCTCCAAACGCATAACCTCGGCAATCTTGAGGCCGGTCGCCGCTGAGGCCATGACGAAGGTGCGCAAATCGGCTGTCCAGGGGAAGTTCATGCCGAGCGCCGTCAGCCCGCTTGCTCCGAGCGCGGTCGGCCCGAGCGCCGTGACCATAAATACCGGCGGAGCCACTGGCGACACACCGTAGGCGAGGCCGGCTTGGGAGACAATGCGCGCCAAACCGATAAAAGTGGCCAAGCAGAGCAGAAAATAAAAAAGGGCAATGCCGAACTGCAGGCCGGTTTGCGCCAGCCACCACACGGCGAAGATCGACCCGAAGATAAAACCCAGCACGGCCGTGCGGTACGAGAGCATCTCGCTGCTATCGTCAATCATCGGATCGCGCTTGAAGGCTTTGCGCAGCACGTCGCCGATGTGTTGGCGCGCGGCCCACAGAATGGAAAATACTAGGAAGAACATCGCGCCCTGCGCTAAGTGGGCGACGCTGGCCGAAGCGGGCATCGAGTAGGGCTGCGACGGGCCAATGCTCCAGCCGAACAGACGCTCGGCTCCCGTGTGGACATAGGCGAGAAAGGCGAAGAACCACACGCCGAACGAGACATCGAGGCTCAACAGATACGAAAGCCCGATGACCTCAAAGCGCGGGTAAAGGTTCAGACGCACGGATTCGCGCAGAAAGCGCAGTGGGGTATTCAACTGGATGAAGGGGAAGTAGTTGAAGTAGGAGTGCAGGCCATTGACGAGATTGATGAGAAACGGGATCAGAAAGCCAACCCACGTCAGATAGTTGCGCAGCAAAGACGACAGCAGACGGCCCCGCTCCCCTTGAGCCAATTCGAGCGGCAGGATCGAGAGCGGGAAGAGCAGGCGCTCGTGTTCCATCCACTGCTTGCGCAGGATGACCAGCATGCAGAGC
>JAPOYQ010000522.1 GCA_026706505.1 Gemmatimonadota bacterium | reverse complement strand
CATGTGAAACACCCACTCCGCCGTCAACCAACGGCGCGGGGGTGCGAGTAGTTACCCCGTTTCGTTGATGATTGACGACGCGAGGTCAAAGCCCCAATTCATGGTCACTAGCGCACCATCGGGCTTGGTTGGGTCTCCGTGATAGACAGGGTCCATGTGGTGTTCGATTTCACCTGAAGAGGTTCGATTTGCCCGCCGCTCACTTGCCTTCGTTCCATTCACCAGAGGAACCGTGAAGATGTGCGCACCACCCGATTTCAAGACCCTGCCTATTTCTCGGAAGGCCGCATTGGGCACGAAAACGTGTTCCATGACATCCTGGGTAACGAACAAGTCGAACTGATCATCGTCGAAAGTCAGACGTTCGAGGTCCTCGCAACGCCGTCCGCTTTGCGTATCGACTTCGCCAAGCGCGACTTGCTCCAGCAGGAAGGAGTAACTGTACGACGAGCATTCGCTGGCCAAGCGCTTGCTGACGCCTCGGCCAACCGGAGACGATTCGTGAATTCGCAGTTCGGCGAAGTTGGGAAAGAACTGCTTGATCACCCGCATCAAAGCGCGTTCACGAGGAATCGACCCGCAGCCGCTGCAGATCAGATGATCCCTGAAGTAGCTGTGTTGTGCCGTAAACGTGACTTCGTCCTCGCAGATGTCGCAAGTTCCTTGATGGCTGAAGTGCTGATTCCCTACGGAACTCGTCGTCTCTGCTCTTTTCGCGTTCCTTAAAAGTCGTGTTCGAAATTGATGGGCCAGGTTTTCGAGCATCCCCACCCCTCAGCCCTTGAAACCGATCAACAGGTCGCGCCAGAGTTGATGTTCCGAGCCTTGGAGGCATTGCACCCGTGCGAAGCCACCCTCGGCCAGCATGAAGTCCTGGATCCAAGCGCTGTCATATTCCATGCCGATCCGATCGCCGTAGTGGGCTTCGGAGGATTCGCCCATCTCTAGGACGCACAGGCGCTTGGTCTTGTGGAACAGCCAACGCATGCATTCCAAGCCGCGTTCCGGCCCGCCCTGGATCATCACCCACTGGAAGACGCTGAACGCGGAGGTGACGTCGAAACGCTCATCCGGCGTGCGGCCCAGATAGTCGTGGGCGTTGGCGACCTCGTAGGTGGCCAAGTCACGGCGAAAGTACGTACTGAGCAATCGGGCGATTCGGATGTCGTTGGCGGTGACGTCCACTCCCTTGGCGGTGAAACCCGCCTGCGCCATGCCGTAGCAAAAGAACCCGGTGTTGCAGCCTATGTCTAGGTAGGATGAATGCGCTTGCGGCAAGCCCTCGTCAGCGCATATGGCCAGCATGAGGTCGAGCCGCCGCTGGCTGTCCTCCCGGTTGATTTGCCATTTGCGGCACTCGGGCAGTTCGATGGGTTGGTACGCTGCCTTGGTGCCAGGAAAGGGCTTCCCGCGACGGAGGCAATCTATGATCTCCTTCTTGGCCTGCCTTTGCATGCGCTTGAAGCACTTTTCGCAGACGGATTCAGTTCGATTCTCCTGATCGTGGACGAAGAAATGGGTGGCTTCGCGCCGAGCGCAAGCCTGACAGCTCAGCGTCAAGTGGTTGGCATGGTGCCCTTGCTCTCCGAGCGCCGTGAGTTGGGAGCCGCTGGGCGCTGCAATCAACACCTCTGCGCCTCGCCCTGCCGCAGCGCACCAATGCTCGACTAGGCGTTCGCCGAAGTGGTAGGCCTCGTCAAAGGCCAGCAGGGTGTTGGGCTGGGCTTCGTTGAGCAACTCGATGCAGCGGTCGGTGGACACGAAGTGATCTACCTGGGTGCGCAGCCCCGAACGGGAGCGCATGCTGCGATGCTTGGTGAGGTTGGGACGGGAGCGCAACCTTGGCGAATCGCCGCACAGAAAGGTTGCAGTGGGCCGGCTGGCTTCCTGCGCCTCGGTGATGGCGAGGATCAGTCTTTCAGTCTTTCCGACACCGGGCAGTCCGGTGAGAATAGTGATAGGCATGGTTGCGAAATTTAGCCCCGATTCGTTGGGAGGTGAGCGCTCACTTGGGATGGTACGGCTTATCGTCCTGGAGACTGATTTTTGTTGTCGCGGATCAGCGGGCCGCGTCGGCCCGGTGGCCCCCACGGTCGGTGGCCCGGACCTCGTCGTCCAAGTCGAGAATCTCCCCGAGCACCTTAACGCCTGCCTCCAGACTGTGACTCTTCCGCATGGCCGCCAGCCCGCCTTTTCTGAGTTTTCGCCAGACGGCTTCGTCACAGTACGCGGCCTTAAGATGCTCCGCCCATTCCGCGTAGTCTCTCGCCACGAGAATGTCGCGCCCGTCCTTCAGGCTCATTCCTTCGGCAGCCACCGGCGAGGCGATCACTGGAACGCCGTGGCAGAGGCTTGAAACCACCTTGCCCTTGGCCCCTGCACCGTAGCGCAAAGGCG
>JAPOYQ010000779.1 GCA_026706505.1 Gemmatimonadota bacterium | reverse complement strand
TTGCCGCGCACAATGAAGAAGCCGTATTGCGCGCCAAGCTAGAAAACGCGCTGGCCATGGACTACCCAGCCGAGCGGCTCGACATCCTCGTCGTCTCAGACGCCTCGACCGATGGTACTGACCGCATTGCCGCTGAATTTGCCGAGCGCGGGGTAGGGCTGCACCGGCAGGAGGTCCGCGGCGGCAAAACCGCGGCGCAAAACGCGGGTGTGCGCTTGGCGCGAGGGCAGTTCCTCGCGTTCTCAGATGCCAACAGCATGTACGCGTCCAGTGCGCTCAAACGACTGTTGGCACCCTTTGCCGACGAGCGGATCGGCTGCGTTTGCGGCGAGTTGCAATACGCCAATCCAGATGAGCAAGGTGCTGGCAAGGGCGAAGGCCTGTACTGGCGCTACGAGCAATTTCTCAAGCGCCGAGAGAGCTTGCTCAGCTCTACGTTGGGCGCTAATGGGGCGATATACGCGCTCCGGCGCGAGCTATTCGTCGAACTGCGCGGCGACATTATCAGCGACTTTGTCGCGCCTCTGGGTGTATGGCGGCGCGGCTTTCGCATCGCGTACGAGCCAAAGGCCGTTGCCACTGAGTACAGCAGCGTCCGCTTTGGCGATGAGTTCCGCCGCCGCCGCCGCATTGTCTCGCGCTCGCTCTACGGGCTGTGGACCGAGGCCGGCGTGCTCAACCCATTCGCACACTTTTTTTTTGCGTTTCAGATGTTCTCCCACAAGCTGCTCCGCTGGCTCGTGCCGGTGTGGCTGTTGGTAGTGCTCGCGGTCAATATTCCGTTGGCCGTGAGCGAGTACTACGGTATCTTGCTCGCGCTGCAAGTGGCTTTCTACGGCTTGGCTGCTTTGGGCCTCTTGCTGCCGGAGCGGCTCGGGCGCTGTTGGCTCTTCTACGTGCCAGCCTATTTCACCGCCACCAATTGGGGCACCTTGCTGGGGCTGCTGAGCTTCCTAATGGGTCGCCGCCACCGCGTCTGGCAGCCCGCGAGGTAGAGCGTATATGTCGCGTCTGAAACGCGTTGTCCTGCTGTTGTTGAGTGACACAGTCGCCGTCAGTTTGGCGTCGGTTTTCTTTGTGTGGATGAAGTTGGTCGGCGGCGGGTTGGAGATCGTCCGCCATAACTACGAGCGGCTCTATCCAGACGCTGTGGACGGACCGACTTTTTGGTATGCGCTGGGCTATTACTCAGACGTGCTGCCGCTGATAAGCGGCTGCTGGCTGCTGCTGTTTTTGTTTTTTGGTTTCTACCAATCCTCCCTGTCTAGCTCGCGCTTCGACGAAATATACGAGGTCGTCAAGGTCGTCACTTTGGGCATCTTGCTGGCCATGGTCGCTAC
The DNA here is from genome assembly GCA_026706505.1 of Gemmatimonadota bacterium. The sequence continues at coordinate 1,063 of JAPOYQ010000779.1, read as the reverse complement.
CTTTGACCGCGACATCCGCCTTACTCGGCTGCTGGTCCTGTTCTACTGGCTGGGCATGGTCGCGCTGGTGGCAGGTGGTAGGGTGCTGCTGCGCAGTTTTGAGCGGCAACTGTTGTTGCGCGGCATTGGCCTTCGGCGCACGGCCATTGTGGGCGTGAATGCGCGCGGTATCCGGCTGCTGCGCGCATTGCGTTCGGCACCGGCGCAGGGATATGAGATTGTGGGCCTTGTGCGGGCGCGCGGCGAGAACGATCACGCAGCCATTGATGGCCTGCCCGTGCTCGGCGAAGTAGGTGATCTGCGAACCCTCCTCGCGGCCGAGAGCATTGAGGCCGTGCTCATCGCCTTGCAAGCCAATTCGCACGAAGAGATCATGCAGATAGTCGAGGAAGCCGAAGGGCTGCCGGTCTCCTTCGGCATCACGCCCGACCTGTACGACATTGTGACCGGCCACGTGCGCACGACGCAGATTTACGGCGTGCCGCTGATGGAACTCATGCCCGAGTTGATGCCGGCTTGGCAGCGGACGGTCAAGCGGCTCATCGACGTGGTGGTAGCTGTCGTCGTGCTCGCGGGTTTGGCTCCGTTGTGGCTGTTGGTGGCCGCGGCGATCAAGCTGACCTCCAAAGGACCGGTGTTCTTTCGCCAAGAGCGCGTCGGCGAGGGGGGGCGGACTTTTGCGATGCTCAAATTTCGCTCAATGTATGTGGATGCCGAGGAGAAGACCGGCCCAGTGTGGGCCAAGGGTGCAGACCCCCGGGTGACCCCAATTGGCCGGGTGCTGCGCGCCCTGCACTTAGATGAGATTCCCCAGTGCATCAACTTCTTGCGCGGCGACATGAGCTTGGTCGGTCCACGGCCCGAACGCCCGTTTTTCGTCGAGCAATTCAAAACGAAGATTCCCTTGTACATGCGGCGTTTTAACGTCAAGCCCGGCCTGTTGGGCTGGGCGCAGTCCAAGCACGAGTTCGACCTCGATTCCAAGGACGTGGTGGGCATTGCCCGCGAGCGGCTGGAGTACGATTTCTACTACATCGAGAACATGTCGCTCAAACTGGACTTC
>JAPOYQ010000417.1 GCA_026706505.1 Gemmatimonadota bacterium | reverse complement strand
CAACTGATCCAGTTCCCTGGCTTGCGCTTCAAATTGCTGGCGCGACTGTACGAGACGCCCGAATGCTTGGGGATCTGACACGCCTTGCTCTGCCAGCCGGGCCTGTAGCTCCTCGTAATTCCTTCGCGCCTCACCGGAACGCTGACGCCATTGGGTGAGCCGAACGTCGGATGCTAGGGAACTCGTTCTGGCTGAAAGTTGTCCAGCCGCGCGTCTTAAAGTCTGACGGGCTTCGGAGAGGACCTGTTCGGTCTCCGCACGCCACGCCAAGATATCGGCATCTTCTCCATCGTCAAAAATGGCGCCGGGCCAGTCGTCGAGGAGCAACTCCTGAGCCAACGCTTCAATGCGTTGCGGCACTGCTCGCAATTGCGCCAATGTTTCGTCGATCTCCCGGCGCTGGCGCTCGGCTCGCTGATGTGCCCGGAGCACGTCGGCATGTTGCGATTGTGTAAACGCTTCGAGCTGACGATTTACGTCGCCAAGCTTGCGTTGCAGCTCTGGACGCCCCGCCACGCGGCCTTCAAGTACGCGAAGTCTGGCGCACAGCGATAAGTATTCCCTCAGTTCTTCTTCGAGAGCATTGCGCAATTCTCCTACGTCGGCCGCCTCGTCAATGATATCCAGTAGCGCCTGACGATTGTCAGCAGCCATGGCCGCGATCTGACCCTGCGACAGTAGTCGGATAGGAAAACGTCCCGCAGTGATCGCCCCGCTGGCCGAAGTTTGCCATTGACCCTTGCTGTTCTTCTCTTCGACCACGTCGCCACGACCATCTTGTCGCCACCGCAAACGGTGCTCCATCCCCTCGCGCATCAGGGTGACGAGAATCTCCGTGTTCTCGCGGAGGGCGCCATCTCCATCCCTACTTCTGAACACTCTCGCAAACCGTTCGAACTGGCGCCTCAGTTCCGCGCCCTCACGAAACCGCTTCATGTCTTCATCGCGTCGATAGGCCAAGCGTAACGCCTGTACGATGGTGGATTTGCCCGTACCCCGACCACCGACCAGCGCGTTGTAGAAGGGCGTGAATTCAAGAGTCCCCGGCGCACCGTTTCCCATAAAGCGAGCGCTCTTGACGTCGATGCGAGAAATAAAAATTGAAGGAGTCTTAAACGGTTCGAAATCGCCTTCGTCATCGCTCCGTCTTAGCGAAATATCGTTACCATCCAACAGCGCCAAGCGCAGCCCTTCGAGCGATGGTGTCGCCATCTTGACCCAGGTATAGCGAGAACCAGGGAAATGGCTGCCGTGAAAATTATGGGAGTCACTGCCCAGCACTTCCGACCACGCCAAATTACGGTCCCTGTAGATGGCGTGTTTTGCCTTCGTCCGATCAACTACCTCCATCGCCAGAATTCCGTGTTCATCCAGAACCTGTTTGACGGAATTCGCGTCCAGCCGAAGCGACTGTGGATCGTCCTTTCTGACCTCCAGCAGCCCCTTGGGGCCGTCAACATGGGCAGGTATGGGAATTCCGCCGAACTCCAAAACTTCGTTTACTACTTCAGCCGCGCCCTTGCGCGTTACACCATCGCTATCACCCCTCGTTCCGTCGTAGTCCACGCGGCCTAGCAGTGTATCGACATCGCTTTTGGTAGCTGTCGGATCGAGTATTGCGAGAAGATGCAAACCTCCCTGCACTGAAATCTCGACTCCGGGAAATAACGCGAGCTCACGAAATCCTTCAGGGGCGGCATCAGCGTCCGATTGCGCCTGCATGTCAGCGTAGGCGCTCTTGAGCTCGTCGATCCACGCACCGCTGTTGTGGTCAGTGATCGCCACGCAGTCTATTTCTGCAGCCATGTACCGCAGCAACCAATCCTCGGGCGAAAAATCGGTGTTGTGCCGCGCCCACCTACTATCCTGAGATACTGGTGTGTGGCAGTGGAAATCGAACTTCCACCACCGCGACCCGGGATAGGGCCAATCAATTCCCGTGTTGGTGGCCATATTTTTTGCTCTCCGCCCGATTTCGAAATTCAACCTTCTGCGACACGGTCAAATGTAGCTTGTTTACGCGCTCACTGCTGATGAACTCGCCGTCTCGCCAGAACCATGGAAAATCCTCTTGCTCGCAGTAAGGCTCCTTCCCCCGGTCCTTGCCCCAGCGAATGTTCGGCTTCGAGCGCAGGATTCCCGCGCCCTTCTTTCCGCCGGGGATATCGTCGGCCATGAACGGACGAATGTTGATGCGCACGCCGTCGTTGATGTCGGGTTCCCAGCCGATGGGCTGCTCCCCGATGGGCTTCCAGCGGACGAAGATATCGAATGGAGGCTCGCCTTCGGCGATGGCGACGAGACGTTTTCTTAACTCCAATGCCGCCGCCAAACGCTCTTCGGCACCGCCCTCGCCACGCTGAACGCCGTCCTCTTGGCGCCTGATCCAGTCTCCCAGATAGCTGTGAGTCAGAG